>JAYEGQ010000331.1:0-6566 GCA_034659095.1 Thermotogota bacterium | reverse complement strand
AAGAACCTTATCGGATCATGTTGCTGATATTTGTCAAAACTCTATTAAAGCGGGGGCATCACATGTGATCTTAAATATCGATGAAACCCAAGACGTGTTTTCTTTTAAAGTCGAAGATAATGCAGGCGGAATGCCAAAAGAAGTTCTAAAAAGAATCTACGACCCTTTTTACACCACTCGCGATAAGAAGATTAGAAAAGTTGGTTTGGGGATACCCTTCTTGAAAACAGCCGCGGAGATTACCGGAGGACATCTGGAAGTTGTCAGTGAAGAGGGCATAGGAACAACGTTATCTGTTTTTCTAAATAAATCACACATAGACTGTCAACCGGTGGGTGATCTAGCTAGTACTTTTTTCACTTTGATTACCACTGATAAATCTATTCATTGGGAGATTCAAAGGATATATAATGGAGAAGACTATGTGATAAATACGAAGAAACTTTTTAAGAACCAAACTGATCAAAAATTATGGGAGAACCCGGCGTTTTTGAAAATTATCAGGGAAAGTCTTTATGAAATGGAAAAAGCCATTAAGGATTAGACCCACTGGAGAGAGAAAAATGAAAATGAGTGATCAAGATGATTGAGTTGACTAAATTGAACGGTGATAAATTCTTTTTGAACGCAGAGATAATAGAGACAGTAGAATGTGTTCCCGATACGATGATCGTTGTTTTTACCGGGAAGAGGTATATTGTGCGAGAAAAATCAGATGAGGTCATTCAAAAGATCATCGAATACAAACAGAAGGCATACAGTATTACTGCGTCTATGGGAAAATACTTAGAAATGGTAGAGGAAAGAAAGCGTGAACGTTAATTTAGATAAACGATTAGAGAACTTATAGGGGTGGTTTTTTGGATATTTCGACCCTGCTGGGTATAGTATTGGGGATTATATGTGTGGGATTAGGATTGGCTTCCGGTGGAGATGTAGCGGTTTACCTGGGTCAAGATTCGATTATATCTTTGGTTATCGTTCTCGGCGGAGCGATTGCTGCCGTTTTCGTAGCGAACCCCAAAAGTAAATCGTTCGCCATGATGAAAATCATGATGAGCACCCTTAAGCAGACAGATTTAAACTATGTGGAAACCATCAGCACCCTGGTGTCGTTTTCAGAAAAAGCAAGAAGAGAAGGGCTTTTATCCCTTGAAGAAGATGCCCGGAATTTAGAAGATCCATTCACAAAAAAGGGTATTCAACTGATAGTAGACGGAACCGATCCGGATCTGCTTCGTGACATGCTTGAAATTGAAATCGATTTGGTGGAAAAGGATAAAAGTGTTGAAGCGGGGGTGTTAGCATCTGCCGGTTCATATGCTCCGGCTTTTGGTATGATTGGAACTTTGTTGGGACTTGTTTCCATGTTGGGTGCCCTGAACAATCCCGATGCATTAGGGCCTTCCATGGCTAAAGCATTGATTACAACCTTGTACGGTTCAATATTCGCTAATGCATTCTTTCTGCCAATGGGCGAAAAGTTAAAGCAGAGAAAGGATAGTTTTATCATGCATAAGCAAATGATCCTTGAGGGGATCTTATCTATCCAATCTGGAGACAACCCCAGATTGTTGGAAGAAAAATTGAAGACATTCCTCCCAGAAGAAGATAGAGTGGTATATGAAAAGACAACAGGAACACCTGAGGAGTGATCTAAATGGCTGCAAAACAGAAAAAACAGGAAGAGCAACCACCGGGTTCTCCTGCGTGGATGACCACTTATGGTGATATGGTGACATTACTTCTGACTTTTTTTATTGCTTTATTGGCCTTTTCAAGCATCAGTGAAGGAAAGTTTCAAGAGGTAGCAAGTGGTGTTACGCGAGTCTTTTCAGGCAGTCCACCCAGTGTTTTAAGAGGTGGGAAGACGACCGTTTCAGAGCCGATTGTTACCACCAATCCGGGTATCAAAGAGGACTTGTTGAAAATCGTTCAGGATGAAGGCGTTCAGGGAAAGATAACTGTTGAGAATACCGATCAGGGGACGATCATTACATTGGGGGACTTGATTTATTTCGAGCCTTTTAGTGCCATTCTAACCCAACAAGCCAAGGAATTGCTTGAAAAAATAGGGGCAGTTATTGTTGAACACACCACTAACGTCATAGAAGTATACGGATATACTGATGATAGAGAACTGCCTGAGAATTCCATTTACCCGTCAAAGTTGCACTTAAGTTCAGCCAGAGCATCCAGTGTTGCAGAGTTTTTCATTAAGGACTTGAAGAACAAACGTATGGCAGAACGGGTGGTGGACATCAGAAACGGTCGGTTTGACATTGAAAGGTATTATGATGCGGTAAGATTTGTACCCGTTGGTAAAGGTGATAATGAAATCATTGGGGAGATCAACAAGTTGGATTTAAAGTACAAGGCCGAGATTGAGCTGCTTGATTTCAGAGTGAGAGATGCCGAAATTAACGAGCAGGAAAGAGAGCAAGCTTTAAAGGAACTTCAAGAAGAGTACAGACAAGAGTTAAATGATTTGAGAATGAGTTATCAAATGATTCGGATAATGATCAAGCGGGAAAATGTGAGGTGACAGGTTATGGCTGATGAGAATGTAAACGAAGCCCAAGAAAAAAAGGGCGGTGGCGGTTTTAATATTATGGGATTACTCATCTCTGTGATTATTGCAGCGGTAGTAGCCGGAGGTGTGTCTTTCCTGTTGATAAGGGTATTGGGAACCAACAACCCGCCAGATTCAGGGCAGGGAACAACACCTTTCAATCCCATTGAGATCAGAGTCAGGTTTATTGTAGAAGGCTCCAACAAAGCGTTTATGTTAAAGGGTGGCAGTGACGTTGTGATTTTGGATATGCTTAGTTATACCGTGGGAAGTGATAGCTGTCGTGAAGAGATAGCCAACAGAAAAGATCAGATCACATCAGCCCTACAGGATTTGTTTATACAAAAAGAGCCCCCCGAATTATCCACACCCGCCGGGTTGGAATTGCTTAATCGTCAAATCAGGGACATGGTGAACAGGATTACGGGTTATGTTGGAGACAAGGCCAAATTTGGCGTTATTGAGGTGTATTATCATATTACTGCGATCACATCGGTGCAGTGATTTAGAAAAAGTTGATCATATCAAGAAATTAGAAGAAGAAGGAGGTGGTGAGAATGGCTGATTCCCTAAGTCAGGAAGAGATTGATAGTCTACTTGGTGCGTTGGATACCGGTGAAGTAGACGTGGAAGAGATGAAAAAAGAGGAATCGGAGCAAAAGATCAAGCTGTATGATTTTGAGCGTCCCATGAAATTTTCAAAGGACCAGATTAGAACTTTCCAGATGCTGAATGAAAATTTTGCCCGTTCTCTTTCCACCTATTTATCAGGGAGACTTAGGTATTATGTGGATGTCAACCTGGGACCCATTGACCAGATTACATACAGTGAATTTTTAAAATCCTTGTCAAATCCCACGTTTATGACGATTTTTACGGGTAATTCTCTGAGTGGGAGCGCTATTTTGGAAGTCAACCTGGGTGTCATATTTGGTATGATTGACCGAATACTGGGGGGGATCGGTGAAACGGTATCCAAACCCAGAACCCTGACAGAGATTGAGTTGAATATCGTAAGAAGGGAAGCCATGCGCTTTTTAACACTCTTGCGGGATGCCTGGGTGAACGTCATGGAATTCGTTCCCGAAATAGAAAATATTGAGTCAAACCCGCAGTTTGTACAAATAGCGCCTCAGAATGAGATGACACTTCTGGTGACGCTTGAAATCGTTATTGGGAACGTGGAAGGTTTTCTCAACGTCTGTTTCCCATCTTCTGTTATTGAACCATTCAGTGAAAACCTGACCAATCAAATGTGGTTTGCAAATTCCATGCAAAAAAAACAATCGGAATTACGGCCTGTTCTAAAACGAAATCTTGATAAGACACCCATAGATTTAGCCATTGAGTTGGGGAAAACGCAATTGTCATTATCAGATCTTTTATACTTAGAGGTTGGAGATGTCATTCGATTGGATCGATATAAGGATGAAGAACTGGATGTTTGTATTGGGAACCGGCCCAGGTTTAAAGGAACAGCCGGTAAAAAACGTGGAAAAAAGGCGATTAAAATCACACAACTGATTAAAGACGAAGATATGTTTGAATCGGATATAAAAGATTTTGCCGAAGAAGTAAACGAAGGGGAGGGATAATTGATGACCGATAATAATGATTTTTTATCGCAAGACGAATTAGATGCCTTACTTGGAGCCATTAATTCCGGAAATGAAGGAGAAGAAGAAGAAGAAGAAGCTAAATCCCCTTCCGTAGAGGTAGAAGGTTCCCAAGGAAGTCTTACTTCAGCTGAAATCGATATGATTGGTGAAGTAGGGAACATGATCATGGGATCAGCTTCCACAGCTCTTTTTACGATTATTGGTCAAAATGTAGATATTACAACCCCAAAAGTATCCGTTATCAAATTGGATTCACTGAAAGATCAGTTTGACGGGGAAAGACTGGTCACCACCTTAAACTTTGAGGATGCTATTGAGGGTATCAACTTTTTCCTTGTTGATGCAAAAACAGCCTCTATAATTGCTGATTTGATGATGGGTGGCACCGCTGAAAACGTCGATGCTCAAATGGATGAGATGAAGATGAGTGCCGTTGGCGAGGCTATGAATCAAATGATGGGAGCTGCTTCGACTTCTATGTCGGAATTCTTGGATGGTTCGGTGAATATTACCCCACCCCAAGTTTCTATGGTTGATTTTAACGATGAAAATGTTGAATTTCCACCGGCTGAGGCCAAAGCGGAAAATGAGATTGTATTGGTTTCTTTTGACATGAGTATCGGTTCATTTGCAAATACAAATATCTTTCAGATTTTGCCCATTAAATTTGTGAAAGATCTTTATGCCAAAGTAACTCAATCTGGAGGGGAAGAAACTCAAAAGCTTGACTTAGAAGAAAAGCCCCAACCTGCCCAGCAAGAACCCCAACAGCCAACGAGAGCTGCTACCAAGCAAACACAACCCCAACAACCCCAAAGAGAAGGTGCTTATATGCCTCCCAAACCGAAAAAACAGGAAGCGGTTAATGCCCAACCGGTTGAATTTGAAGATTTCGATGAACCCGTTTACACGCAGCTGCCAAAACAATTGGAATTACTTTACGATGTTCCACTTGAAATCACCGTTGAATTGGGTAGAAGTAAGTTAAAACTGAAAGAGATTATGGATTTGAATATCGGATCCATTATCGAATTGGATAAATTAACAGGTGAACATATTGATGTTTTGGTTAATGGAAAAGTTATCGCAAAAGGTGAAGTTGTCGTTGTCAGCGAGAGCTTTGGAGTTAGGATTACAGAAATTATCAATCCCCGGGAAAGAATTGGAAGCTTGAGATGAAAAAAGCACTTTGCATCATTTTAGCCTTTTTTCTCCTTTTTGGAGTAATGGCTTTTTCAGCATTTGATGACGAAAGTTTTGCCGCTTGGAGTGAATCTATTCGAAAGTTCTCAGGTATGAAGAATATCCAAGGTCAAGTGGATATCCACGCAGAACTCTTAGATGCTAAAAATATTCCATATGAATTATTCTACTCTATGAAATTTTATAGTCGTGATTTAAGAGATTACCGTCTTGATTTTGAATCCCCTAGGATGCTTGAGGGGATAACAATTTTATATCAATACCGGGAACAATTACTGTATGTTTTAAATATCGAGAAAAAAGAATATGCCATGCAAAGTTTCGAAGCTGGACAAGAGATACAGTTTAATCCTACTACTTTATTGATGGAGTTTTTGGATTTTCTTATATCAATTGATTCTATCCCTCTTTTAAATGTTTACCCCAAAAAAACAACCTCTGGACAATACATCTTCCGGATTCAGTTGTCACCACCGGAAATTCTATCTCTTTTTGAAAAGGAATATCCATCTATTAATATTTATCTTGATGACAATAATGAAATCAATAAGATAATCCTAATAAATGAACAAACCAACGAACAACTAACTATTCAAATGCTTGATATTAAGATAAATGCTTCAACGAACGAGATCGATACTTTTTTTCAAATTCCCTTACAAGATTATTCGCTCATCGAATATCTGGGTAAAAATAAATGAATACTGCCATGATGAATCACTCGCGTCTTTCTAATTCTATGCTATAATATCGTTCGTAAAAGCAAGTAGAATATAAAATGCCAGTTTTTGCTAGAAAAGATTGAGGTGATGGTTTTGCTGAAGAAAATGTTTTATCTACTCCTAATAGTCATTTTTTCTGTTACATTATACGCAAATACACAAAGATATAAAATACAAATTGGAGATGTACTTGAAATTTATAATTATGGATATCCTGATTTAACTCAAACCACTCAGGTAGGTCCTGATGGTATTGTGGAGTTAAGATTGGTTGGTCCGAAATCCGCTTTAGGAAAAACACCTGAAGAGTTTGCGTCTTTTATTGAGAGTGATTATAAAAAGTATGCAAATGAATCTCGGATAACTGTGATTGTGAAATCAAGAACTCCAAAATTTGTTTATGTGATGGGGGAAGTTGTATCACCTCAAAATGTCAATATTGTTTTAAGA
>JAYEGQ010000330.1:0-6604 GCA_034659095.1 Thermotogota bacterium | reverse complement strand
TTTTGTTTGTCTGAACTAGCAAATGCACTCTAAAGGCGGAGTACATGGTATTGATCTCAATAATTTTCTATCATAAGTGGAAAGAACCTGAAAACTGAACCACATCGCACTCGAAAATTGAGCCACTCACTTAAAAAAATTAAGCACTAAAACTTGCAATCATTTCTTTTGCTTTTGTTTCTTTCATCCGGTAACTGTTGCCGGTCATGTTAATCAACAACGCCTTATGCGTTAATCTGTCCACCATAGCTGCTGTTAAAAAAGCAAAGGGGACGGTTCTGTTTGCCGATACATCTTTCAAAAAAAATGCGTTTCAAAGTATTTTTTTTACACTCCTCAACCCGGCTTCAATTTTTTGTTTTATGCTTTGTTTTTCAAACTTTAAATTTCTTCTGCGTCACTCAAAATATCCTTTATAAGCTTCTCACTTAGCCTTATGTCATTATCGGAAAATATTTATATACACTCTTTCATTTTTTTTGTTTTCCCTTCTTTTTTTGCTTCTAAAAGTAAGCCTAAAGTCCCAATTACATTTAATCCATTTCTTTTTGCCGTTTTTCTGGCTTTTGAATCATCAAGTATTATAAAATCAGCTTTTTTCTCAAATGCAAGTGTAATTGCTTCTGCTTCTCCCAAATCTATTCTTTCGCTTAATACCGAAACCATATTTATATTTTCAACGGTTGAAACTTTATTTTCAAGATACTGTTTTAGTTTTTCAGAAAATGGTTTATCATAAACAGAAACTTCTTTATAAACTGCGTAAGGAACATAAACCTCGTCAAAATAATACTCCAAAAGCTCAAGCATATCGATGATTGCCAAGGATATAAGTGGTGATGAATCAGCGATGATAATCAATTATTTTTCTTCCTAAATTTTTTCAGTATCTCTGATTCGGCTCTTACATCTTCTATATCATAATCGATTGTAGGGATATCTCTTGAAGCAAGTTCTTTCTGAAACATATATTTGTCCATTTCAGCAAATTCAGCTGCTTTCCCCATTGATATTTTATGTTCTCTATAAAGTTCTATTGCGGACAGCAGTTTCAACTCTCTGCTTAATCTTTTTTCATTCAAATCAAAGGCATATAAAAAATTCTTTGACACTTCCATGTGGATTTTTACTCTTTCCATCTTTTATATCCTCCCTATTTTCAAAAAAGGCAGCCTTTTCATGAGTATCACTTCTTAAAGAGATTATACCATGAAAAAATAAACCAAGGTGGCTCTCATAATTCATCCATCCCATTTTATTACTATCTCCAGAGGAAAAATCTATCAGAATACTTGCAAACAGAACCGTCTCCGTTGCTTTTATGGGAACAAGAGAAAGAAAAAGAAAGATTCAGTCATGAAGCGGTCAAAAAAGAACTTGGTCTTGGATTTCGCTTTGTGTCGCAAGCTCATCCGTCCTGCTCAGCCTGATACGATTCTTGTTCATCGGATCGGGATTTTGCTTCCGGCTTCCTTCAGATTCCTTGTCGCCAAGGACACCCTTGCCTTCAGCTAGTGGTTCCCACTACCATGCCCACAACGGTCTTTCACCGTCTAGTTCTTGTTCATGCCGGGCGCACAACAAAAAAGGGAGCATAAAGCTCCCCTTTGACAATGCCAACAAAAAACCTAACTAACTTTCTGTAATCCTGTTGAAATTGTGTTCAGGGAGTAATGCTTTTGCCTGCTGAATTTTTGATTCAAGCTCGAAATCGAATTCGCCTTTTGACTCGGCAAGCTCCAAATCTTTTTCCATCTTAATAATCTCTTTTCTTAATTGCTGTGTACTACCCATAATATCACCTCACATAAAATGGTATAAAAAAATCTTTTTTTCCTTTTTAAATAGAATTCATACAATTGCCATCCACCTAAAAGGCTTTAGAGTAAAACACATAATGATTTTAAACCGTATAATTTATAATAACCCACGTAAAAGTTAGACACCTCGCAGCTCCAACAGTATAACATATATTAAGACGAATTGCAAATGAGATTTACTACAAATTGTTTGAATATATCACAGATAAGTAGACTAACCTTGGGAGTATCTATGACACTCTACTGAATGGAAAAGATTAGAGGTTTATGTTATAATTTTCTCAAATGGGAATATAACTTTACAGATGAAAGGAAGGATGAAACTGTGGGTAAGAAAATGGTAACTGTAGACGGTAACACCGCGACCACTCATGTGGCGTATGCCTTTTCAGAAGTTGCTGCCATTTATCCGATCACACCATCTTCACCGATGGGAGAATTTGCGGATGCTTGGGCTGCTGATGGAAGGAAAAATGTCTTTGGGCAAAAAGTAAAGGTTTCAGAACTGCAATCAGAGGGGGGAGCTTCAGGAACAGTGCACGGAGCCCTTCAAGGAGGATCATTAACCACAACGTTCACAGCTTCACAGGGATTGCTACTCATGATCCCAAATATGAATAAGATTTCCGGAGAATTACTTCCTGCTGTTTTCCACGTATCGGCAAGAAGCGTTGCAACACATGCATTATCTATATTTGGAGACCATTCGGATGTTATGCATTGCCGACAAACCGGATTCTCTTTACTTGCTTCAGCTGGTGTTCAAGAAGCTCATGATTTAGCCATCGTCGCTCATTTATCAGCGATGGATTCCAGTTTGCCTTTCCTGCATTTCTTTGATGGTTTCAGAACATCACATGAGATACAGAAGGTTGAACTCTTCGATTACGATGATTTGGCAAAACTCGTTAATTATGATTCAGTTCGAGCCTTTAAAGACAAGGCCTTAAGACCTGAAAAGCCTGTAACAAGAGGAACAGCGCAGAACCCTGATATCTTCTTCCAGAATAGGGAAAGAGCCAATCTTTATTACAACAAAATCCCTTATATCGTAGAAGAAAAGATGAGAATGGTGGAAAATCTCACCGGAAGAAAATACAGACTCTTTGACTATGTAGGTCATCCCGAGGCTGAGAGAATTGTCGTTGCTATGGGTTCCGGATTGGATACCCTTGAACAAACCGTTAATTACCTCAACGCACATGGAGAAAAAGTCGGACTCATTAAAGTCAGACTCTTTAGACCTTTCTCTGTGGAATACTTGTTGGCCGTTGTGCCTGATACCGTTAAATCCATTGCCGTATTAGACCGAACAAAGGAACCCGGATCAGCCGGTGAACCCCTTTATGAAGACATTAAATTTGCCTTCTACGGTCAAAAGAACGCCCCAACTATCGTTGGTGGACGCTATGGCTTAAGCTCAAAAGAATTCACACCTTCCATGGCCAAGGCTGTATTTGACAACCTGAAAGGCAAACAGCCAAAAGACCATTTCACCATTGGCATCAAAGACGATGTTTCTTTTACTTCTTTGGAAGTAGACGAACAGATCGTCACTGAAGGTCCAGAAGTAAAAAGATGCTTGTTCTGGGGATTCGGTTCTGACGGTACAGTTGGAGCTAACAAAAACTCCATCAAGATTATCGGGGACCATACCGATATGTACGCACAGGGTTACTTCGAATACGATTCCAAAAAATCCGGTGGTGTAACACGATCCCATCTGAGATTCGGACCTGAACCCATCAAATCACCTTATCTCGTTGAAACCGCTGATTTCGTTGCTTGCCACAGACAAGCCTATGTCAACATGTTTGATTTGGTTGATGGATTGAAAGATGGTGGAATCTTCCTTTTGAACACTAGCTGGACAAAAGAAGAACTGGAAAAAGAATTGCCTAATTCATTGAAGAAGAAACTGGCTGAGAAAAACGCAAAATTCTACATCATCGATGGATTCAAGATCGCTGCTGAGATTGGCATGGGTGAAAGAATCAACACCATCATGCAGTCTGCATTCTTCAAATTGGCAGATATCATTCCTTACGGTGAGGCAAAAGAATATATGAAAAAAGCGATTGAAAAGACCTACGGTAAAAAAGGTAAAGACATCGTTGAGATGAACTATAAAGCCGTTGACATGGGAGAATCTTACGAAGAGGTCAAAGTACCCGCTGAATGGGCAGAACTGACTGAGGAAGTAAAACCCATCGATATGGATAAAACTGAATTTGTTAGAGAAGTTGCCGATGTGATGAACGCCAAAAAGGGAGACACACTTCCTGTTTCAAAGTTCTCACCTGACGGTACCTTTGAAAACGGAACAACCGCTTACGAAAAACGCGGTGTGGCCGTAAACATTCCAAAATGGGAAGCAGAAAATTGTATACAGTGTAATCAGTGTGTAATGGTATGTCCTCATGCCGTTATCAGACCAAGATTAGTAACAGAAGAGGAATTAAAGGACGCTCCTGAAACATTGACCACCATCACACCAATGAACCCAAAACTCAAAGAAGAATACAAATTCACCCTTCAGATCAGCGGACTCGATTGTACCGGTTGTGGAAATTGTGTACAGGTATGTCCAGGAAAAGGTGGCAAGAAGGCACTGTCTATGACACCTATAGAAGACGTTGTAGAAGAAAGCACGAACAATTTCAGATTTACTGAAGAACTGCCCGACAGGAATCCGCTTGGAGACAACATGTGGAACGGTGCTATGTACAACAGACCGTTGTTTGAATACCACGGTGCTTGCCCTGGTTGCGGAGAAACACCATATATCAGACTCATTACCCAGCTGTTTGGAGAAAGAATGCTCATCGCTAATGCAACGGGTTGTTCCTCCATATACGGTGGAAGCGCACCATCCACACCGTATTGCACCAACAAAGATGGCAAGGGACCCGCATGGGCTAACTCATTATTTGAAGACAACGCAGAATACGGATTCGGGATGGCTCTATCCATCAACACAACAAGAGACAGATTACATGACTTGATGGAAAAGGCATTCGACGCCGGTGTTGAGAACGGTTTGGCTGAACTCTTTAAAGAATGGATGGAAAAACGGGAAGATGCAGAGGCCACCAAAGAACTGGACTCCAAGCTCAGAGCTGCTCTTATCGCCGCATTACCAACCGTATCCGGTGATTTACGATGCAAATTGGAAAGAATTCTTGAATTGAAAGACTATTTCATCAAAAAATCCGTATGGATTTTCGGTGGGGACGGATGGGCTTACGATATCGGTTACGGCGGTTTGGACCATGTACTAGCTTCTGGTGAAGATGTTAATGTTCTGGTCTTGGACACAGAAGTCTACTCAAACACAGGCGGACAAGCATCAAAAGCTACACCGACGGGCGCAATAGCCAAGTTTGCAGCAGCTGGTAAACCGGTCAGAAAGAAGGACCTGGGATTAATGGCAACCACCTATGGATACGTTTATGTGGCACAGATTTCACTGGGTGCAAACATGAACCAAACCTTCAAAGCGATAAAAGAAGCCGAATCTTATAAAGGACCTTCTATCATCATCGCTTACACCCCGTGTATTAACCACGGAATTAAAACTGGAATGGGCACATCCATTGCTGAAGAAAAAAAGGCAACAAGCTGTGGATACTGGCCAATTTATAGATTCGACCCCAGACTGACTGATGAAGGAAAGAACCCATTCCAACTGGACGGCCCGAAAGAACTGGATGGCAAATTCCAGGAATTTTTGGACGGAGAAATCAGATTCTCTGCTTTAAAACGAACATTCCCAGACAGAGCAGAAATGTTGAGTAAAAAAGCTGAAGAAGACATGCTCTTTAGATACAACAAATACAAGAAACTGTCAAAAGACTAAGAGAGAACAGATAATCGAGTAGGGTAATGTCCGAGGATACCCCCGGACACTATCCCTCTCACAGAACCGTACGTACGGGCCTCGTATACGGCTCCTGGTAAATAATATCACTCGTAATACTGTGGCAGGAGTCGCGGTTTTATATGTTTCCAAGTTAATCAGTCCTGTCTCATCGAACCATTTGTTCGGTATGGTTTGGTGTATGAGGTAGCATGATGAATTTCTCCATCGGGTCATTGAGATTTTTCCATATTTGCCTGTATACCCGTTTCTCCTTAGTACTTTAAACAGAGTTTTCCAACTTTTCCATTCTCTCATCTGCTTCATCCTTAATCGTCGTCTGATCCATTGCATCAGTTTCGAAAATTTCCGCTTGCAGTTCGCCATTCTGAAGTAGTTTGCCCACCCTCTCAATACGCGATTAAGCCGTTTGATCATGGTTTCTACGTTCATGCTATGATTGCGGGGGGGCAACTCCCGGATTTTATCTTTGAATCGTTTGATCCGTTTGGGATTGATGGTAACTTTGTTTTCCCATACGATCACTCCGAGATAGGCGACTCCTTTTTTAACACTTGTGATGCTCGTCTTTCTCTGGTTGATGGTGAGTTTGAGTTCCTCTTCCAGAACGTGTTTCGCTACTTGCATGTTTTTCCGTGCGTGTTTGGCACTTTTGGCAAAGATTAGTGGAGTTTTTTTGAATCGAGTAGGAGGATTACCCTTAGTGGGTAATCAGTCCTTTCATACCACCGCACATACGGACCCGTATACGGCGGTTCGTTAGCCCAACTTTCGACCAAAACTCCTACAAACAAGAAAAACCGGGAACCTCAATTTTTTTTAGGTCACTACGATCGAGACCCGATGAACAAAAAACATCTTTTATTAAACAAAGGCACCGACAGGGCATGAAAAATTTCCTTAT
>JAYEGQ010000329.1:0-6669 GCA_034659095.1 Thermotogota bacterium | reverse complement strand
ACAGAAGTTTTTTTGAACTCTTTTGAAGAATTGCCTTATATAATGGGGCTAATTAGCCAGGCCTATGAAATTCAAACTGC
This sequence comes from Thermotogota bacterium, assembly GCA_034659095.1. Classification (GTDB taxonomy): domain Bacteria; phylum Thermotogota; class Thermotogae; order MWEM01; family MWEM01; genus JASUTC01. The sequence continues at coordinate 6,589 of JAYEGQ010000329.1, read as the reverse complement.
AAATGGGAAGTAAAAAGGCCTGCTTTGACTTGCAAAAAGCACTTGAAGAATAGGTCAGAAAAAATCTGAATGAGGGTATTATTATGAACAGAAAGGGGTTTGAAAATGGAAACCAATCTAATATTCAAAGCGTGTATCCAATCACAAGAAGACCGAAGATTCATTGCTGGGTTTATCCAACAAGACATCAATTATCTCAAGGTTTTTCACAAGAACAATGCCAATTGGGAAGTGCCCAACAGATATGACATTGGTAGAATTCGTATCAATGTTGGCAGATGCTATATATTGGATATCCTACAGGAAGAATTGCGTATTCCTGTTTATAAACACAGTCTTCCAAAAGAGTTTATCAACCGGCATGAAAATAAACTGGACCTGATTCGTTTTGATGTCATAGAAAAGGGAGCATACGAGTTGGTCTGTGATCCGCAATTTCTAAGAGAAACCGAATCAAAGATAAAAAACGCTCACAGGGAATATTTAGATGAAGTGGTTCAAACTTCTGCCAAAAGCCCCTATATTCCGTCATACTGTCCGGAATTCATCAACGAGATCAACGAGATCAACGAAGAATTCAATCTGAAAATCGCACACCCCGATTATTATGAAGAAGAGGCACCGGAAACACAGAGCGACAATCATCAGATCCTTTCAGAAAACGAATATGAACGAATAAAAGGCATTCTTTTGAGCAAACGATGGATATTCGCAAAGACCATGCCAGAACATCCCCATTGGTATACATTGAGAAAAGAATGGGAAAGTGATGAGGAATTTGTTTACATTGTCAACGCCATTCGTGAATACGGATACCAAGTAAAATTCTACAGCAAATACTACACCTGCCTAAATGTAAAAAACATGAAATATTGGACAATGGGCGCACCCCTTGATAAAACCATTCTCATAAACAGGGCGCATGTAAAAAATAACACCTGATTATTTAATTGATTTTCTTCAACGGTGAGACTGCAAATAATTAAAAACGAATTAAGGGCGTATCTTTGTTTGTGTAGCGAGAAAAGAGAGTGTATACTATACGTATAATAAATAATATACATCAAGAGGTGAAACCAATGGAACAACGTGCTGAGGAAACGAAAGTCAGAAAAAACATCACAATTACACCGTCTTTGTGGGAAATTGTACGCTCTGTCGGAAAAATTCAAGGAAAAAGTGCCAGTGCCTTAATTGAGGAATCGATAAAATTATATCTGAAAAAGGAAAATATTAACCGAGCCTATATGAAAATGATGAAGGCGCCCTATTTGGATGATGAAGAAAATGCTGAAATTTCACAGGCATTGGACCGATTAAGTGAAAAAGATCTGGATATATGTGGCGAAGTTGAACTATAGAGTTATTTTTACTAAAGGGGCTGAAAAAGATTACAACAAGTTTGAGAAGAAAATTCAAGAGCAGATCAAAGGAAGTCTAAGAGAACTAAGGGATTTTATAGCAGGAGAAGCTGATAAAATGCCCGATGTTAAAAAGCTGAAAGGTAAATATAACGGATTATACCGTTTAAGAAGTGGTAATTACCGAATTATTTATGAGGCAAAGAACAGAATTCGTATAATTTTAATTATTAAAATCATGCATCGACAAGGAGATTATTGAGGAAAAAGGGAATGATTGATACAACTGGGGTGTGAAGTATGAGCGATATGAAAGCATATGAAGGTGAATATAGTTATGAGGGATCCTTCAAACACAGTAAAGATGGAATCAATGAGCTGGAAGTTCGAGGATTTACTTATGGGGGAAAATACTATCGTCCCAAAGAAACGATAAAGTTCATCATAAAAGAGGAGCCTGATGAATGGATATCTGTTAAAGATGATTCCATAGCGGTCACTGAAGGAGGTAAAACCTTGGAGGAAGCACTTGGTAACGCCTTTATGATGGCAGCTGACCAGTATGAAGAGCTTGTATCAATCCCGAATTCAAAAGCGAAACACGTCCGGGAAGTTCGGGACAAATTCCGAACCTGGGAGGTTTATGTCATTGACCGCAAGGCACAGTAAGTTCATTATATGCAAGCTAAAGAAACCTGGTTTTGTATACATGGATGAAAAAAACATCATAAATTTTACAGATACATCACCGAGAAAGGAATGCCAACTGGAATTAGAACCTATATCAGCCATGGAAGCAAGGATTATGTAGATGCGCTGTTATCCAAGATGTCTGAACAGGTAAAACTCACCAAGCAAGAATTCCTCAATCTAATTGATGGAAAAATGACGCGAAAAGAGTATGAAGATATTCTGCGTGCCAGGGGATTCATAAAATAAATGTCTGCACTTTCAGATCCTTTTTGGCTCTTGCACAAAAAATGAAAAACAAAAAAAGGAACTTAACCAGAGGGAATAATTTAGGACCACCATTTTCCTAAATAAAATGCTTGGAAGAGAAAAGGAACTGGAAGCAAAAGGAATGAAATTGCCGGAAAGAAAAGATATGCTGGAATATTGCAAGATGGGTACAATGGCGATGATAGTTTTGAAGGATGTGTTGGAAAAAGGGGATGGAGCAGAAGAGAGTTGATTCAAGTATTATTGTCCGGCTAAAATTTGCCACCGTTTTGGAAAAGAAAAACAAAAAGAGGTTAAAGCAGTTATGTAACAATTTTGCCGTATTTATGTCGTATTTCTGTTAGAATATAAGCGGAAAAATGTTTTGGCAAGTTTGAGATAGAGGAAATTATAATAATACGCATGGAATAAGGTGATAAAATGCCAATCAAACAAATAGACAACAAAAAAACAGGAACAGTAGGTGAGGAACTGAAAAACATCCTCGATCGTAAGACCAAACTATCGATCATCACCTCCTACTTCACGATTAATGCCTTTCAGGAGTTGAAAACAGAACTGAAAAAGGTAGATCAGGTACGGCTTATCCTGACGGATAGGCGTTTTCTGCACTCAAACGGTGATGTGAATGTCCCCAAGATAAACGGGAACAGTTTTGAAAGAAAATACAGAAACCGATTGGATCAGGCGGCGGTAGCCAGGGAATGTGCCCAATGGTTGAGGGAGAAAGGGAAAGTAAAGGCGTTAAAGCAAAACAACCCCTCGAAAGAAAGAGAAGCACGATACTCCCGCCTCATGGAAAAGGTGATCAAGAAAGGGGTCAAGACAAAAGTCCTGATGCTATCGGCCACACCGGTAAACAACAAAATGACCGACTTGAAAAACCAAATCGCCTTTATCACCGAGGGGACAGATAGCGCCCTGGAAGAGGAAGGGATTGACAGCATCAACAACGTTCTGCGAAAGGCACAGATGATCTTCAACCAATGGTCAGACCTCCCGGAAGAAGACAGAACGGTTGAAGAATTTGTCAATATGATGGATACATCCTATTTTAAACTCTTGGACACCATCACCATTGCCCGTTCCAGAAAACACATTGAAAAGTATTATGACATCAATGAAATCGGTAATTTCCCCATCCGAAGGCAGCCGATTAACCGTTCACCGGCCATAGACAAAATGGGGGTCTTCCCCCCTATTGAACAGGTGAACAAGATGATCAAAAACCTGCATTTTGCTCAATACTCTCCCTTGAGCTACCTGTTTATAGAAAAAAGAGCCGAATACAGTAAAAAATACGATATGAAGATCCAGAAAGGGAGTTCCGTATTCAGACAGGAAGATAGAGAAAGAGCGCTTGTAGGACTGATGCGGATCAACCTGTTAAAACGACTGGAAAGTTCCATCACGGCCTTTGGAAAGACCGTCGCCAAACAACTGAAAATGATCGATGATATCTTGTCCAAAATCGACAAAACCATGTATGAGCTGGATGATAATTTGACGATTCTGGATGTGGATGAAGATGATCCGCTGATGGAAGACTTGCTCATCGGGACAAAGGTAAAAGTCCTGATGCAGGATATTGACCTGATCAAATGGCAGCAGGACCTGAAAGAGGATCAAAAGAATCTGAAAGAGGTTTGGTTGAAAGCGGAACAGGTCAAAGCACACAGCGATGCCAAACTGCAAGCATTGAAAGAACTCATTGAAGAAAAGATATCCCAACCCATTAACGAAGACAACAAAAAGATTGTGATATTCACAGCATCAGCGGACACCGCAAAATACTTGTATGAGGAGTTATCACAATGGATAATGGACAAATACGGGCTTTACTCAGCCATGGTCACGGGAAAGGGAAACAATCAGACCACCCTGAGAGCCATCCGGAAAACGGACCTGAACGCCATCCTCACTAACTTTTCCCCTATATCAAAAGAAAGAGACAAGATATATCCCAAGATGAAAGACGAAATCGATTTGCTCATCGCCACGGACTGTATCTCCGAAGGGCAAAACTTGCAGGACTGCGATTATCTGGTGAACTACGACATACACTGGAACCCCATGCGCATTATCCAGCGGTTTGGCCGAATTGACCGTTTGGGTTCCAAGAGCAAAGAAATACAGTTGGTGAACTTTTGGCCCAATATGGATTTGGATGAGTACATCAACCTGGAAGCCAGGGTCACCGGTAGAATGGTCTTGCTAGATGTATCCGCTACTGGAGAGGAAAATCTCATTGTGAAAGATGAAAAGATCAAAATGAACGATCTGGAATACCGGAAAAACCAGTTGATGCAGTTACAGGACAGGGTAGTGGATCTGGAGGATATATCCGGTGGTATCAGCATCACCGACCTGACCATGAATGACTTTAAAATAGATCTATCCGAGCACATGGAAAAAAACAAAGGTCATAAGGCCGTGTATGAGAAGGCACTGACGGGGTTGTACAGTGTGGTTGCTCTTACCGATGAATTAAAGGCCCAAAACGTTCAACCGGGCGTGATCTTTACCCTTCAGTCTACAAAAGCCCAACGGGAAAAGTCGGAAAAGAATCCTCTCTATCCTTATTACATGCTCTATGTGACCGAAGACGGGGACATCCCCTATTCCTACACCCACTCAAAGAGAATTCTGGACCTGTACAAGAAAATCTGTCAAAAGAGCGATCAAATCCACGAACAGGCCGCTCAGTTCCTGACCCAAACAACCAAAAACGGGCAGGATATGTCCTTTTACAAAGGGTTGTTGGAAAAGGTGGTGGAGAATATCATCGGAAAGTCCCAAGAGGAAAAACGCCTGAGCATCTTCAACATGGAAGGCTCAACCTTTCACAACGAAGATATCGCAGGGATTAACGACTTTGAGGTGATTTCCTATCTGATCATTAAGGAGGCGCAGGGTGAACTTTCTGATTGAAGCCTTGAATATTCCTGAAAAGGCCTATATAGGCGACAGATTCACCAAAAAGATGTTTCTGGAACACCCCGATACCACCTCAGCCGATAAAAAGGTCATTCAGGAGATTATTGACACCATAGAGCTTGTGTACGTGATTAAAGAACAACAGATGAACATCCCTGCCTATTGTGACGAGAATCGTTCCTACAAAGAGATAGTCGTGCTTGAAACGGTATTAAAGACGATAAAAAATGTGAAACGGGTCTCACAGTTACTCCATCGCCTGATACCCAACCCCGTTATCCTGTTTTTGACTTGTGACAAAGCAACAACACTCACGCTGGCACAGAAAAGAAAGTCCATGAGTGATTACAGTAAAATCACCGTTGAGGAATGGCTGGAGACGGACTGGTTCCACTGTGAAGAATTGAGCCAAAGACAGAGAGCGTTTGTAGAATATATGACGGTGACCCATTATTCATACGCCAACCTGTACAGCTTTTATTGTGACTTGTGGGATGACATGCTCAGGTACAACTTGTCCCAATACACCGGAAGATACACAAAAGACCAGTTTAAACGATTGGACTGCTCTGAGTTGAAAGAAACGATAACAACCCTGGAAGCCATTGATGTGTCTTTGGAAGAACTCAGGAAAGAAATAAGCAAAGCAGCCAACTTCAATCGTAAAATGGCCATCAACGTAGAGATGAAGAAGCTCAAGAAAAAGAGAAACAAGCTGATAGAAAGACTGACAGGTGATGGAAAGCCTGCATAATGTACTGTATGATAGTTATTGAGGATAAAAAGGGAGAAGTAAGCAATGGATGATATTAGGGAGATGTCAGGAGAGAGTAGGAATATTCTGACTGACAATATACAGAAGCTGAAAGAACTGTTTCCCGAAGTGGTGACAGAAAATAGAATCGATTTTGAACAGCTGAAAGAAGTCTTGGGGAACTACACTGAAGACAAAGAAGAACGCTACAAATTTGAGTGGCATGGTAAGGCACAGGCGTTGAGGTTGTCTCAAACTCCCAGCACAGGCACACTCAGACCGTGTAAAGAAGACAGCAAGAATTGGAAGGACACCCAAAACCTGTACATCGAAGGGGATAACCTCGAAGTGTTGAAACTCCTGCAGAAGACGTATCACAACAGAATAAAGATGATTTATATTGATCCTCCTTACAATACGGGAAAAGACTTTGTATATCCGGATAACTACAAGGATAATCTCCACAATTATCTGGAAATCACGGGTCAAGTCGATAGCGAGGGGAATCGCCTGAGTACCAACTCGGATGCAGGCGGTCAGTTTCATACCAAATGGTTGAATATGATGTATCCAAGGC
>JAYEGQ010000328.1:0-6735 GCA_034659095.1 Thermotogota bacterium | reverse complement strand
AAAAGGAATCCATGTCAAATGCCTTTGCAAGTCTTGTAGGTGAAAAACCTATGGTTTACTTAAGTACTTTTGTTTCTTCGGAAGCAGTACTTAACAGTAAGGAAAAGGAGCATGGCGTTGTTTGTGTGGATCTTGGGCATTCATTTACCACAATTACAGCTTATATCAACGGATCAATTTTCTTCTTAAAGGCAATTGACCAAGGAATAAAGTCTGTTATCAAAGATATTGCAAAAGTCTTTCATTCTTCATTTGACGAAGCTGAAAGGATGCTGATTAACTACGGTAGAGTGGCTCTAAAGGATAAAAGTACCGATACGATCAGTTATGTGATGCTTGATGGTAAAACTACTAAGCAGATCCCCCGATCACAGCTGTCCATTGTTATTTATGCCAAAGTACGTGAGATCCTTAATTTCGTCAAGAAGGAACTAAGAACTGTTTTAAACAAGATGGCTGAAGAAGGAGAAACAGTTATTCCAGGAGGTATCGTTATCACCGGTGGTGGTTCCAGAATAGAAGGTATGACTGAGTTTATCCGGGATGTTTTTAATTTATCCGTTAGAGTTGGAAATGTAAATTCAGAAAATCTGGCAGCGAATATCCCTGAAGATATTAATGGAAATACTTTTTCGGCAGTTCTAGGCAGTGTTTATTGGTATAAGTTTATCGGAGGAGAAGAAACTGAGGAAGTTGAAGCCTCACAAACGAAAAAGAAGAAGAAAAAGGCTGTTAATAAAAAGGTAAGGGTTAAGGAAGGGCCGGGCTTTATGGAAAAATTTGCGAAATTTTTAAAAAAATTAGTTTAGGGAGGGATCCTGATGGCTTTTGAGATAGATGATGGATCTGAAATACGAAAACCCCCAAAAAGAAATCCCACGTTAAAGGTGTTTGGTGTAGGGGGGGCGGGTAATAACGCGGTAAACAGGATGATAGAAAGTGGTATTCACGGAGTAACTTTTGTGGTGGGTAATACTGATTTACAAGTTCTGGAAGATTCTAAAGCTGATGTAAAGATACAACTGGGGAAAACTTTAACAAGAGGACTTGGAGCCGGGGGTAATCCGGAGGTGGGAGAAAAAGCAACCTTCGAAAGCAAAGAAGATATTCAGTCGGTGCTTGAGGATACAGATATGTTATTTATTACTGCTGGACTTGGTGGTGGTACCGGAACAGGAGCTGCACCGGTTATAGCGAAATTAGCAAAAGAATTGGGGATACTCACTGTCGGGGTTGTCACAACACCTTTTTATTTTGAAGGAAATAACCGTTGGGAAAACGCTAAAGCTGGGTTGAGAAACCTTCGAGAATGTGTAGACACCTTGATCAAGATTTCAAACAACAAATTGTTAGAAGAATTTCCAGGTGATATCACTGTCATGGATGGTTTTCTCAAAGCAGATGAGGCTTTGCATCAGGCAATCAAGGGAATTAGTGAAGTCATTACAAGACGTGGTTTGATCAATCAGGACTTTGCCGATATTGAATCTGTCATCCGTGAAGCCGGGGTGGCGTTCTTGGGTATTGGTATTGGAAAAGGTGAGGACAGGGCACAGGAATCTGCCATTAGGGCTATGGATAGTAAACTGCTTGAAAGGCCGGTAGATAATGCCACAGCTGTTATCCTAAATATCTCATCCAACAAAAATATCACCATGAAGGAAATGAACCTGGCAGCTGCTGTGATACGGCAAAGATGTAGTGAAACCGTCGATATGAAATTTGGGCTGATATTGGATGAAGATCTTCCGGAAGATGAAGTTAGAGTCACGTTAATCGCTACCAGATTTGAAGACAACGATGACTTGTTAAGTATGGATTCGGATATTCCTGCGGTATTCAGATTGGGGTTGAATGAATTTTTAAGAGGTGATTAATTTTGCCTGAAAAAGGGCAGCGCTTTCAGTATAAACGATTGGGAGAAATCCTGACAGAAACAGGTTATGTGACGAAACAGAATATTCAAACTGCAATAACTCTTCAAAAAAAGGAAAAAAAGCCACTTGGCCAGATTTTGGTGGAGAAGGGTTATGTGTCATGGCAGGACATCGCCCAAGCGTTGTCAAAACAATACGATTTGCCCTATATGGAAACAATTTCTGAGCTTGAATTCAGTTCTGAACTCCTTTCGTTGATTGGAAAACAAAACTGTGAAAAATGGCGAATCATGCCCTATGAAAAAGAAGATAATAAAATCAAAGTCTTGACTGATGAAGTATCTGATATCAACAATATTCTCAGAACTATTAAATTCATGACCAATCTCGAACCTTCTTTTATAATTGTTCCAAAACCACAATTGGATTCGCTCTTAAAAGAATATTTTGGAAGTAATATTCAGGTAGCTGAAGATTTGAAGAAGTCTTTGGAAGCCGAAGAGCTGGAAGAAAACATCTTTGAGCTATCTGATCTTTCTGTTCAAAGTGAAGAGAAAACAGCAGAAAATTCCGGTCCAATTATTAAATTAGTAAATCAAATCATTTTACAAGCGATTGAACAGGATGTCAGTGATATTCACATAGAACCTTATGAAAAATTAGTTAGAGTCAGATTTAGAGTTGATGGTATGTTGAGGAAAATTGCTGAATATCCATCTAAAATGCACCATTCTGTAATTTCGAGAATTAAAATTCTTTCAGATCTGGATATTGCAGAAAGGCGATTACCGCAAGATGGAAAATTTTATTTGAAAAACAAAGGCGAGCAATATGATTTTCGAGTTTCCACTATGCCGACGGTAAATGGAGAGAAAGTTGTACTGAGATTGTTGAAGGTATCCAATTCGAATAAGAGATTGACAGATTTGGGCTTTTCGGATTATAACTACAACAGACTGGAATATTTGTTGAAATTCCCTTACGGAATCATCCTGGTAACAGGTCCTACCGGAAGTGGTAAATCTACCACATTGGTTGGAATTATCAATCATTTAAAAAATGTAACACAAAATATTGTAACAGTTGAAGATCCTGTTGAATATAGTATTTCGGGAGTCAATCAGTGTCAGACTCATGCGGAGATAGGTCTTAATTTTGCCAGGTTCCTCAGGGCAATTTTAAGACAAGACCCGGATATCATTATGGTTGGTGAAATCAGAGATAAAGAAACAGCTCAATTAGCCATTGAAGCCTCCATGACTGGACATCTTGTTTTAAGTACTTTGCATACAAATACAGCTTCAGCAGCTGTCAACAGGTTATTAAACCTTGGTATAGAACCCGATTTGTTGGGAGTATCATTGTTGGGTGTAATGGGACAAAGGTTGGTGAGAACCATCTGTCCGGAATGTAAAAAGAAACGCCCCCTATTAAATAAAGAATTTCGAGAAATGGCAAAACTCTTATTACCAAACGAGGATGAATATTACGAATACTATGGATCTGGCTGCCAAACATGTAGAAAAACAGGTTATAAGGGTAGAACAGGGATTCACGAAGTTTTAATTGTGGATAAAAAGATTAGACAATTGATGAACGAAGGGGCTCCTGAAAGCCAAATAGAAGCTATTGCAAGAAAATCAGGAATGAGAACTATGTTCGAGGATGGTATACTAAAATCAATTAGTGGAGAAACCACCATTGATGAGATAAAAAGGGTTGCTATTAATGTCTGATGACAAGAAAGAAGGTTTTGAATCCAAAGAAATAAAATATCACTCCAAATCTCCTGATAAACTCCTTGAAGAATTGAAGAGAAAAAATAAAGACAGGAATTCTGATTATAACAGGAAGAGAAGAACCGCCTTGATATTAATTGCCGTTAGTGGGTTAATCGTCGCTGGTGCAGCGCTTATATTCGTGATTTACCAAAAACAGTCAGTCATAGAACCTGATTATATAAGAAATATGAGTCCCTTAGTTTTTAAAATTGTTTCTGAATCAGAATATGAATATGGCCATGAGAATGAGATTAAGGTCAAGGTGTCGAATATAGACAATAAAGAAGTTACTTTTTCTTTTGAGGATTTTAGTTTTTCTATTACATCAGAATCCGGAGAGCGAATTTTTGCCTTCAATTATCCCATTGAGACTAAAATAACGATGGCAGAATTTGATTCCAGGGATGTCTATGATTTTAGGAGAGAAAATCCTGGTTTTCTAATCAAACCGGGAACTTATACAATTGATTCCAATTTTGTTGTAGATGATCAATCAATTGTGTTGACAAAGCAGTTTGTTGTTTATGAAAATATACAAACTGAAATTAACCTGTATCATGATTATATTCAACCGGCTCAGCAAGCCCCAGTTTATCTAACGATAAAGAATAATTCTCCTGATGATAAAAGTTTTTTTCTGGGTTCTTATAATGTTTTTCTTGAAAAGCAAGAAATATCTTCTCAAAGCGAAGAAACAGAAGCGGTATTTGTTGAGGACGAAGATACAACGGGTAATTATCAAGTAATGCAAAGCGAGAAACTTGACATCGTTCTAGGGCAAATGAAATTTCCATCGAGAGCAGAGGAATATTTACTAAAAGCGACGTATTTTCTTAATGATGATTTGAACGAGTATCAGGAGAATCTGATAATACATAACGTCAGTATGCTCGATGGGGTTCGGGATCTGAGAATCTTACCTTATACAATGAAAGTTGTTGGTATAGATCAAAAATATAACGCTGAAATTTTGATTGTCAATGATTCTGATCGGGATGTTTATGAGCGTGTCAGAGGCTTTATTTTTGAGATTGTAAAAGAGAGCGCAACTTTATACAGATACACAAAGTATGAAGACAGAGAGATAAACATCTATGTTCCGGCATACTCTAAAAAAACGCTCTTTGATTCATCTCAATGGCGTGAGATACGATTTCAGGAAATCGGCAAATATAATATGAAAGTTCGTATTATACTGGAAAACGGTGTGTTGGAGTATTCTGAAGAAATTGTTGTTAAAAAATAATTAACAGGGGGGGGATCATTTATGAAAGAATATAAAACCAGAGTTTCCAGGGATCCGGTTTATGGAGAGATCACTTTGTCACCTTTGGAAATTTTATGCATTGATGCCAGACCTATGCAACGCTTAAGAGAAGTATCTCAGCTCGGAGGGGCTGAAAGAGTTTATCCGGGCGCTACTCATACAAGGTTTTTACATTCATTGGGAGTTATGCATCTTTCCGGTATGTATGCTGATCATTTATCGCTTAGCCCTAAAAAAATAAGACTCTTACGTTTAGCAGGACTAATGCACGATATCGGCCATGGACCTTACAGCCATCAGTTTGATGATGTGGCTTATAAAAAAGCTGGTCTAAAAAATGGTCATGATGATCAGAGAAAACGTTTACTCACTGACTTGATGCCATCGGAAATGAAAGCAGTTTACGATCATTCGATGAAAGAAATTTGGAAAGAAAATGTGAAACGAGAACTGCAGGATATACTTGATAGGACGATTAAGGAAGATGAAGACATACAACCTCTTTTTTTGGAGCTTATGGAGTTAGTTTGCCAGGTCTTTGAAGGAGAGATGGATGGAACCGCTGAATTTAATATTATTCAAGGTCCTCTAGGCGCGGATCGCATTGATTTTGTTCTAAGAGATTCCTATTATTGTGGGACTCCTGAATACGGAACAATAGACTTGCAAAGAATTATAAGAAGTTCTAAGTTGATAGAAAAAGATGGAATGCAACGATTAACCTATGATGCTAAGATCATCGATAGTATTTACCGTGTTTTGTTTGGACGCTTCATGATGTATAAAAATGTTTATTTTCATAAAACAGCACGAGCAGCAGATTTGATGATTCAACGTGTTTTAGAATTATCTTATGATTTTCTTTCAATTGAAAAGCATATCAATGATTGTAATATGTTCTGTGAATTAACAGAAGGATGGTTATACTACAGTATTTTGGAAAAATACAAAAATATTGAATCAGTTGATCATGAGGAAAAAGAAAAAATAGCAGAAGCCTATTCCATAATAACTGATTACAAAGAAAGAAAGCTTTGGAAAAGCATTATAGAGTTATCTTTCAGTATAACAGGTATGGATCCTACCAGTGTGGCTCTCAGTGTGGGTGAAGAACGAATAGAAGGAGTCAGGCAACGGTTAGCACATCTTCTTAGTCAAGAAGAGTTAAATGAAACAGATAGAGAAGAACTAAAAATGATTTACGAACATCCAGAGATATATTTTAAAATTGATACACCCTATAAGTTAACATTGGCACATCCCAAAGAATTCCTCGTCAACGAAGTGTACTTAAGAACAGGACAAGACCATGGCAATCTAATAGATTTTGAACATTTTTTAAAATCCAATCCGTTTTATCAATCTATTTCAGGACAATTAGTGCAGATTGTCAGAGTATATATGACAAAAGATAAAAGAGATCTGCTTGATCAATACGACTTACTTCAATTTTCTGATAAAGTAGAACTTACAACCAGGTGGTGACTGTTGAATGCTTAGACGTCTGTGCCTTGTTTTAGCTGATTTTTCTATCTTTTTATTTTCCGGCATTGTTTCGTTGTTCATACGTTTAGGTTGGGATTTTGAAGGTATTCTCGCATTTTCGCCATCAGTTTTGATTGCTGCTATAGTGGGAGTCACTGCCTTTTTTCTTTTTGGAGTATATAAAGTAGTATGGGCATACATGAGCAATACAGAGATTGTCTTGATTTTCAAGAGTACTATTGTAGCATTTTTCATGAATCTTATAGTTGATCTTGTATTTCCCATTATTATGCCACGATCAGTTGGTATAATGCAATTTTTAGGT
>JAYEGQ010000327.1:0-6954 GCA_034659095.1 Thermotogota bacterium | reverse complement strand
ATCTATATCATATATGATGTTGTTCATATTTGGTCTAAAGCCTACCTATGAGGAATGGAAACAGAGAGACTCAGGAGACGTAAGCGGGATATAAGGTCTGGTCTAAAGCCTACCTATGAGGAATGGAAACTTGGATTTCATTTTTTCTGAAAACTTCCGACAATTTGTCTAAAGCCTACCTATGAGGAATGGAAACATAATCACAACGCTTTTATCGCTTTCATTTCGGATCGTCTAAAGCCTACCTATGAGGAATGGAAACAGTTTTCTCAAGGATGCAGAAGTATACATCTTGAGTCTAAAGCCTACCTATGAGGAATCTCCTCGTTACAAATATCAAACTGACTAATTATTTTGACAAGTTCCCCCCTGCCTTTACAGAGTGAAACTCTCTGAGCTCATTTGTCCTTTCTTTCTTGTATAATTTCCGTATAATCCAATGGTTCCACTGCAAAAACCCAAAAGCTTAACCCCCTCCACCCTCTTCGAGGGCACCCCCCCAAGGGGGGGGGATTAAAAACAAAAGCTTTGTAAGCGTCTTTATTAGACCTGTAGGGGCGTACCGGTGTGTGCTCCCGTGAGTAAGATATCGTTTGATAAGGAAGCCATATGGTTCTCTTCCATTGTTGGTTTATTTAAAGCCAATCCAACCATCCATCCATCCATCACAAAAAAACAACCAAAACAAAAGAGGAGGGTCTCGGACCTTCAAGACGCTATCGACAAAAGATATGAAAATATCCTTGTGACCAGAGAGTTGGCCGATAAGGTACGAACGGCATACGCACTTAAAACTGCGGGGAAGGTTGCCATTTCGGTTTTGTCAGCCACCCTGGTTGGAGCCACCATGGTTTCTCCGTTTACCGGCGGTCTATCCTACTTGGCCCTTGTTCCGGTTTCTGTAGCTACCGGAGTATCCATTCCCTTTCTTGTCGCAGTGAGCTTTGTCGGTTTTTCGTTGATTATGGCTATCTGTAATCATTACGATCTGATCGAAGTTGGCTATGGAAAGTTGAAGCTAAGGTTAAGGAGGAAATAATCAAAGCAGACCAAAATAAAAAAGGAAGTGATATTTTGGAAAAGACAATGATTGTCAGAACCATCCGTAAAAGGCTTGAAAAGATTCGGGAAAAGAAGCATCAGGTAATCATTCCGGTTAATTTTGATCCGGAAATCCTTGCCGAGTTAAGTGAGAAATCCGATGATTTTCAATCCTTTGAAAATGACTTAAATGATCCCCTTCAGCACCTGAAAGACCTTGAAACTAAGACTCCTCAAGAACTTTTCCCCTATCTTTTAAAAATGACTCAAACGGACAAACAACCCTTACTGATATCCCAATGGTTTTACACCTTTATCCATCATAACTTTAAAAATCTTTCCGATACCCTTCCGAATGTGGCACTCCTTTATAACAACGGAAAAAGCTACACTAAAAAAGATGATGAATCATTCACCCATTACGATCACAAATACAACATAGACACTGTCAACAAGTCCGAATTCACTAACTATTATCTATTCTCAGAGACATCCTACACCAGCTGTTCTTCTTCCGTTAGACTTTATGAACTACTGGAGGCAAAAAGAATTTATTCGGTCAACACATCGGCCAAGTTGAAAGAGCGTTTAACAAAAGCGGGTTTTACCTTCGTAAACAACGTCCAGCAATCCAACGTTCAACTCTTTGACAAGCTCTCCAATGACATCAAGACTCGCATCAGAGAACTGTCGGCGTTAAACGAAAACGGATTCACTCTGAATCCTGTCTACTTTGACGGATACCTGCCAAATGCAGAAGTCCAAAAAATCCCTTTGGAAAACATTCTGAAAGATGTTTTTAACCATCCACAGTTCCGGAAATACAAGAAGTACAACAAAGAGGGGAAGAACAAGGAAATTATCGGTCAGGACGAACTGATCCGCTTTCTTCTGGAACAGAACCTGGAAGATAATAAAGACATTCGGGATCTGTTTTTCGTTAGTGGAACCGGCTCCGGAAAATCTTTGATCTTTCAAATGGCGGCATATATCCTAAAAAAGAAATATAACAAAATGACCCTTGTGGTTTCTCCTTTAAAATCCCTTATGAAAGATCAGAAAGACAACACCATGGAAGTGAACCTGAATGTTGAGTATGATAACTCAGACCTATCATACGAAGAACAGTCCCAACTGAGAAAGAGGATCAGTAACGGGGAAATCGACCTGGTCTATGTCTCTCCTGAAAAACTGATTCAATCCGGAAGTTATTACCTGAACAACGGATGTGACATTGGCCTCATGGTCATTGACGAAACGCATCTGGTCAGCACATGGGGGAAAACCTTTCGGGTGGATTACGGCTATTTGGGAGAGATGATTCGAAGCATTAACAAAAAACGGACATTTCCCATCTTTGCCACAACAGCCACATCCGTATGGGGTGGCGCATTGGACACCGTGGGAGAGATCATCGATTTACTGAACTTGAAGGATCCACTCATTATCATGACTGACTTTCTCAGATCAAATATCACCATCGATATCGCTCATCCTATGGGAGAAGGGGATGTGGCTGAAACGGAAAACACCTTGAAAACAACCCTTGAAAAGGACGAAAAGGCCGTTGTTTACACATCATACGCAAAAGACGCTCAAATCATTGTTGAAGATTTCCGGGACAAATATCCTGACAAACGAAACAAAGTGGGAGCCTACACAGGCAAACAAAGAAAAGAAGAAAAACACATGAATCAGAACCGTTTCAAAGTCGGCCAAATGAATGCCATTGTGGCTACCAAGGCCTTTGGGATGGGTATTGATGTCCATGACATCAAAACTGTTTATCATCATGACCTACCCGCCAATCTCTCGGAATACATGCAGGAAATTGGCAGAGCCGGCCGAAATGGAGAACCGGCCTTTGCCCGAAGTCATTACACACCGGCATCCACTCAAAAATCGCAGCTGCTTAGCCGAATTTCCCTGCCACCCATGTGGATCGTGGACAAAATATTTCAACATATTGCCCAGCGAGTGAAAGAGACTAAAGGTACGGAGGACTTCACCATTTCATTGGAAGACATCATGTATCTGTTCATCAACGCCAAAAAGAAAGACATTGACATTAACGACGCCTTGCAAAAGGCAAGAGTCTCCTTATTCCTCATCCAAAAAGACTTGGAATACCGCTATAGAAAACCCATCCTTTACAGAAAAAATGAGAATTTCCAGTATTTATACTTCTCCACAGATGAACAAACCGGGGAAGAAATTATCCGGGAAAACAAAGACATCGTCCGATTCTACAAAAGCAAACGGGCAAGGAAAACAGAAACAAACGGCATTATCATGGATAGAGGCCCCATCTATTCCGTTGACATCACCAAGCTCTGGGAAACCGGAGAAAAGAACTTCACGATCAGAACTCTGGTATACAGATTTTTCAACGAAAGCCACACCATCTTTCCCAATCATACCATCCATCCTTTAATCCTGGCAAAGGTGGATATCAACAAAAACACAGAAAGCATCGAAAGGATCTTCTCTAAACTGATGGACATTGCCGAAGAATTCTGTCAAATCACCCCTTCCTATAAATCCGAAAAGGAACTGGAGCAATTTCTGGAACAACGGATCAAAGGCTCCGATGGACTTTATGACAAAAAGAAAGAACTCCTGGCCATCTTCAAAAATCAATTTGGAACCTCACAAAATTACGAAGCGGAAAAACTACTCTTCGTCTGCACCGATAATGACACCACCAAATTCAAGCGCATCAAAGCAGTGCCCCGTATTAGTCGATGGAATCAGAAACTGCGTGAAATATTAAGTCAACAACAAAACAGCCATCAAATCGAATACATCTTCCATCCCAATTCAACCCTTAGTAAACCTGTCCTAAACATCCTGGACATCCTCAACCTGGCAAAAGTCAACTATCATGGAGGAAAAAACACCGTCATCACCATGCGCTGCGCCGATACACACGCCAGAAAACAATTACTCCAACTCAGCGCAAAAGATTACAAATGCTACCTCATCAAAAATATCAGAAACAAACAAAAAAAGGAGTTGGAAATCGCCAGAACGTTCTATAAAACCGACCTGACAAACCCCCAACGCTGGGACTATCTGGAGCGCTACTTCCTTGGAGAAGAGATGGTGTGAATAAAAGATATGCGTTCTTTCTGGGATTAAATCTGTGCTATAATCCTATAAACGTAAATATCAGCCATAATCTCTTTTACTCAAGAGGTGATTGAATTGTTCAAAATGCCAAAGAAGATGGTCTATGCACTGCCGGAAATAATTGGAAACACGGATTTGTTTGTGGGTAGAAAGAAGGAATTTGGCTATTTTCTGGGAATTTGGTATCAGGATTTGGAAAAAAATTTCCCCCAAAATCAGGCAATCATTTCAAGACGGAAAAAGGGGAAAACGGCTTTTCTTCAACGGTTGTTCAATGTTTTTTGGAGTACTTGTCTGGAAAAGAATAAGAACGAAATGACCGTTATTCCCTTTTATGTCTCTATCAAAGATTCTCCGGTATCGTTGGATGAATTCTCTCTCGATTTTTTTACAAGATTCTGTAAGTGCTATCAGTCTTTCAAGAGTGGAGATAAAACGCTACTGGAAAGAGCTATCTCATTCGGTGAAATGAAAGAATTTATAGAAGATAAAGAGCTGTTAAGGCTGCATCGTACGATGACCAGCTATAAGGAAGAAAAAAGATGGCAAGCCATGTGGGAATTAGCAAGTGAAGCACCAGCTTCCATGGCCAGGATCAAGAATGAAAAAATCCTACAAATCGTAGACGAGTTCCAAAATATTAATGGTTTCATATACAATGAGCGAGGAGAAAGAATCCCTAATATGAGCGGAACTTATATGCATGTGGCCGAAATGAGAGAAGCCCCGGTTATTGTTTCCGGAAGTGAAGTCCACTGGCTCCTGAGAATTGTCAGTTCACTCACAGGTAGATTTCAAGCCTACAACCTTGAAAACCTTCCGGAAGATGAGGCTAAAGAGGCTATCGAACGTTATGCTGCTTTTAGAAACACAAAAATTAACGAAGAAGCCAAGGAAAATATCTGGAGATTGACAGAGGGAGATCCCCTTTACATCAAAGCCATCTTTTTAAGCCGCTTCAAAATGCAGGATGACTATACAAACAAAGACAATATTGTTGAAGTCTACGAACGTGAAATTGAAAAAGGTGGAGAAATCTACTGGACTTGGATGGAATACATGCTCAAAACTTTTCATACTGTTAACAAAATTAATTCAAAGAGAATCATGCTTTACTTGTTTAACCAAGGACAAGAACGCACACGAGACCAAATAAAAAAAGACTTGAATCTTTCGTACACCGATGAAGAACTGGAAGAAAAACTGGAAGCGTTAATTGGTGGAGACCTGATTTCTCACGGTAGAAGTTATTTCAGTTATAAGATAACCAACGATAAAACATACGAATGGGTCTTTCGAAATATCTATCAAGAAGAAATCGACCACTTTGTTCCCGATATTACAAAAGAAATCAAAAGCGCAATGGGAAAAGAGAATTACATGAAAGGCAAATACCAGGAATTTCTCATCAAAGAAAGACTCAAAAAGCCCTTTAAACTCAATGAAATCACAGAAAATGGAGAAAACATCACCATCCACCCGGAAAAAATAGGGGAAAGAATATTTAAGAAGATAGGCCTCAAAACCTACGAAATAGATTTATTGATAACTGCCAAGAAACCAATAAACACAAATATCTATATCGACATCAAAAACAAAAAAGAAAAGTATGGCAAACGAGATGCTGATCGATGGATAGCCATTTCGAATACCCTTGAAAAAGAGGAGCCAAAGGCCATTTTCATGACTTTTTCTGAAACAGGGTACACAAAAGGGACAAAAGAAAGACTAAAAGAAAATGGTATTCTTATCATAAAAACTTAAAAAACAAAAAAGGAAACAGTGCCCCCAAAGGTATACTTTTCAGGTGATAGTGTTGTTTTATTTAAAATAATAAAAACAGTCAGCTGGACAAATTAGTCCTACCTGACTGTTTTTAAAAAGCCGTTAAGGAAATTGGTTTATAAAGTGACGATCGTTAGAAAGTGAATGTTAACAATTTCTTGAAAAAAGAGGCCGTCTGTGATAAAATAATTACATGCATTTGAACTTATTTTGATGAATCAATCGAAATGGAGGAGATACCATTCGAATATCAATAGAAGCTGTTCCGCAGAATTATCCTGCCAGAATCCCTGTGCACTATAATTATCAGCTGCAGAGTTATATTTATAACATGTTTTCGGAGGCTTTTCCCCAGCTCCACGATGAAGGTTATCAACAGGGGAATCGCAGGTTTCGTCATTTTACTTTTTCACGTTTGTACTCCAGAGGCATGAAAAGACAATCCGATAAACTCAATCTTTACAACCCTTTAAATTTCAGCATGTCTTTTCTTCTGGATCCCATGCCGAATATTGTGATCAAACACCTGATCAGAAATCGGACCATGCGCATTGGCAATGAGGAATTCACCATCAAAGATGCCAGCGCTTGTTCTGAACCGTTTACCGGAACAGAAAAGGAAGTTGAGTTTGATTTCCAGACCCTTTCGCCCATCGTCGCTCATCGTGATGTGGAAAAGAACGGCAGACCTTTCAGGCATTACTTCACCCCTTTTGATCCGGAGTACTTTGAATTAACTCGGGATAATCTGAAAAGAAAGTACGAATCCATTTATTCGGAAGAGATTCCCCCGGAAATGGATTGCTTTATCGTCCCGATCAACGTGGATCCGAAAAAAAGTTTTGCTTTGGTGAAATACAGAAATTTCGTTATCAAGGGATATTCGGGACGATTCCACTATAAGGGTAGTGGAAAGCTTTCCCAAATTGCCTATCATACCGGATTCGGTTCAAACAACCCTCAAGGCTTTGGGATGGTTGATTTTTATAATTGTAA
>JAYEGQ010000326.1:0-6960 GCA_034659095.1 Thermotogota bacterium | reverse complement strand
AAAATGAAGGAATCTGTTGAATCATCAAGAGAAGAGATCGACAATGCCTTTAGAATTACTGCACAAGCATTGGGTATTTCGTTAGATGATCTGAGAATGATTGCCGAAAAGACTGAACAAAAAGAGATGAAAAAAGAAGATGAGTGGACAGTTAAAGCATTTGAAATCACCGCGAAATCAATGGGGATGTCCGTTGAAGAATTGAAAAAATCCGCTAAGGTATATGAAAAAAACCAAATCCTTGAAAAAGCTTACGATACCACAGCAAAGACACTTGGAATGAGTGTTGAAGAGCTTAAGAAACTGGGTGCAATGAAGGAAAAGAAAGATCTTTACAATGCTTTTGAATTAGTTGCAAAGAAATTTGGGATTAGTGTAGAAGAATTGAAGGAAAAACTCAGCGATAGAGGGAATTGGAAAAAAGAATATGGCAACGAAAAAACTGAATATTCCGAATGGGAAAGAAAAGCCAAATCAATGGGAATAACCGTTGAAGAATTGCAAGAAAAAATGGAGAAGGAAAAGAAAGAGAAATAGAGATTTTATCTTTTGTCGTTGCATAACAAAAGGCGGTTTATGCAGCGGCATCAATAAGGTGTTGCTTATGTATCGAAAAGAATTGAAATATCTCATCAACAGACAACAGCAGAAAGTCATAGAAAACCGGTTGCGTTTGATCTGCCAATATGATCATTATGCACTAACAAACGGGAAATATACCGTGAGCAGCCTTTATTTTGACGATTATGCGAATAGCGCTTTTGAAGATAAACTGGCAGGGGTCATCCGAAGAAAGAAATTTAGAATACGTGTTTATAACGGATCAGACCGCTTGATTAAGCTTGAACGAAAAACCAAGCATGTCAGTGCTATAAAAAAGGATTATACAGTGATCACACGTGAAGATTATAACAACATCCTTTCAGGGTCTTTTGTTGATTTTAAGCAAACAAACGACCCGGTCAAAAATGATTTTTCTCTGATGCAAAAAACAAAGAGACTTCAACCCAAGGTCGTTGTTACCTATGATCGAACCGCCTATATTTTTCCATACGGGAACGTTCGTATCGTCTTCGATTCAAATCTAAGAACCGCTATTGGCAAAAAAGACCTGTTTGCTCCCACATCCAGCGTTGCAATAACAGAAAAGGAACAAGTGGTGATGGAAATTAAGTATACGGGTTTTTTACCGGATATGATCAAAAAAACTGTTCAACATGGAAAGGGTGACCAAAAAGCCTTTTCAAAGTTCGTTTCTTGTATGAGTTTCCATTATTAAAATCGAAAGGAGATGTTTGTTATCACATTTACAGATTTTATCAATTCAATGAATTTGGAAAGTAGCGGAACATCCTTTCTTCAAATTATAGCTACGATGGCATTGACATTTGCTTTAAGTTTGATTATTTTTTGGGTGTATAAGAGAACTTACCAAGGGGTGATGTATTCCAAAAGTTTCAACGTATCTTTGATTGCCTTGGCCCTGGTAACCAGTTCAGTGATCATGGCGGTGACAAGCAATATCATCCTATCCCTTGGAATGGTTGGTGCATTGTCCATTGTTCGATTCAGAGCCGCTATTAAAGACCCCATGGACATTGTCTACATGTTTTGGGCTATATCCGCAGGAATTATCACAGGGGCGGGATTGTATATCATTGCCATTGTGACTTGTGTCATCATCGCTGTGGTTCTCCTGATTTATTCAAAGTTGAGGATTAGTGAAGGCCCTTGTTTGATCATCATCGGTTATACCGATTCAGCCATTGAGGATCAACTGTTCGAGTTATTGAATGACCATGGTGAACGGTATAAAATCAAATCCAGAATTCAGGACGACGAGCATACTGAAATGACCATAGAACTTTCCTCGGACAAAAAGAGTTTGGAAATAACAAATCAATTGAAAAAACTGAACAGCGTGATGAATGTAGCCATGATGAGCTATGATGGTGAGTATGCGGCTTAATAGTCTGTTAATGATTTTAGTGGGTGTTCTCTTATTCAGCGGTTGTCAGACAGAAATGATGGAACAATCTACCCAGCGGATTGATATTTATAATGATGAAAAAGCCCTTGAGATTAATTTAATCATGGATCCACAACTTTATCAGCAAATGATGAGTGAGAAGCATACCGGAGAGATACTGGTGAACCCCGATGCGCCCTTGCCTGATAACCCGTATAATTGGTATCCGGCAGATGTAGAAATCAACGGCATCCGCATCAATCATGTCGGTATGAGAAACAGAGGCTTTATGGGATCGCTTTATTCCAGTGATCCCCGCTTCAAACTTCAACTGGATCGATATATTCCCGGACAAAACTTTTTTGGCATAAAAGACATAACGGTCAGTAATTCTGCCGGGGATGTTATTCGATTTAGGACACATCTGATCTACGATTTGTATGAAGCCGCTGGATATCCCGCACCCAGAAGCACTGTGGCGTACGTATCCCTAAATGGCCAATTCTTGGGCGTTTCCGTGAATGTAGAACCCATAAAAAAACCGTTTTTAATGCGCTGCTTTGGAAACGATGAAGGATCTTTGTACGAGGGGGAAAAATATGCTGATTTTTTACTGGACAGACTGAATCGTTTTGAATCGAAAACCAGTCATACAGACAGAACTAAAGACCCCATTAAGCAATTGGCAAGGGTTTTAGAGATGCCTGATGACCAACTCGTAGATGAATTATCACAGGTGTTGGATATTGAACGTTACCTTACATTCCTGGCTGTCAACTATATTGGTAATAATAGTGACTCTTACAATGATGCCCAAAACAATTTTTACTTGTACTTTGATCCTGATGACGGGAATAAAGCAACGTTGATCCCATGGGGAGCCGATAAAGGCTTCGGAGACTATAATAGCCCCTTTTCCAACCATTTACAGGCAGAGATCCCACGCCGAATTTCAAGGATACCGCAACTAAATAAAAAAATGGAACAGGAATTGCTGAGAGTTGTCAATGAAGTTTGGAACGAGGAGGAAATCATCAAGAAGATTGACCGTTACAGTGAATTGGTCCAAACATCAGGAGTATCCATTGATCATTTTAACCAACAAGTAGAAGCGCTGAAAGCATGGGTTATACAGCGGAATGATCAAGTCCGAGAAGTCGTATCTCTTGGCGTTGGCGAAGGGGCTGATCCCTCAACCACCTATATGCAAATGGTTGAAGTCAAAACTCAGCAAGCCAAAGAAAAGTATAGTGGGGATAAAACTTTCGATAAGGAATTTACTGCTCAAGAGAAAGAGGACTGGAACAAAACTACTGGAGAAAGCAAAGAGAAATCATGGGATAAAACCGGTGATAAATCATGGAATAGTAAAAAAGCCCCCCTTGAATCGCCTGTTGATCAACAATCAAAAGAAACGTTAAAAGATACTACTTCGGGTAATCCAAAAAATAACAGAGGAATGTATTATTTGGGTATCATTTTCTTAGCTGCTTTAATGATAGGGTTCATTAAATTCATTCGGTAAGACTCGAGGGAGTCAAATAATTGTTTAATACCATCATAACAACACATCTCTACATTGTCTTTCCAGATAAGTACCTGTTGGGGCTGTTTGCTCCCAAAAAGAAGTTTCTTTGATAATTTCTGGGTAAACGGGCTTATTTTGGATTTGCTCGCGTGTGAGCCAGGCGGCTTCTTGGATGTAATACTCATCTTCGCCTTTGCCATAAATGTTTTTGATGGATAAATCCCCATTGATGACCTCTCCCGGAACGAATAATTCAAGATGTAAAAGTTGTTTACGGGTTTCATAAAACTCACGGATGTATCGGATTTCCTTTCTTACTCTATATTGCATCTTCTTTTTCTCCTTTCAGCACTAAGATACAGGATCAATACGCCTTTAAATGAAAAGCCCCATTTTCATCCTTAAGAAAGGGTTCAGTCTTAACCACTACATCAAGATTGATTGGGCCATAGACGTGGGGATACTTTTCACCTAATTGATATAGATCTTCATAAACGATTTTTGACACTAATTTTTTTTCATCAATATATAAAAGCAAAATATCTTCTTCGTCTTTATATAGTGTATTGGCTACTTTGCAGACTTGATCCTCATTAGAACAATGAGCAAATCCCTCTTCTTCAAGGGATTTGTTTTTATAGCTTCCTGATTGTTTGGCTAATTGCCATTCCTGATTTCTTATAATATGCAGTATCATAAAATCCTCAATACATAATACCTCATATTCAAGATTATAACAAAAAACACCTACCACAAGTGTCCTAGCGTTGAGGAACACGCCTGTATTTCAAGCAATCTCACCTATTTCGAAAAGTGTATCACTCTATCCAATATAATTTCCGTTGTAATGGGACCAACATCTGTTCCAGGTTCTAAATAGGATCGAAAACCGATAAAGGCTTTATGTTCCAACGGAACGCCGTAGGGTATTGGTGTTGACGGAACCATTAAAAAGTTATCATAATTCTCTAATTGTTTTCTTGAGACAAATCAAACATAGAAGTCCTTGGCCAACGGCTCATCCGGCAAATAATCAAGAGCGGTATTTTTGTATTGATGATTGGAGATCCCTCCCTGCCCGTTGTAATATTTTGATCCATAAATACTAAAGTTGGAATACAGCGATTTTCCGGAAGCGTTATGATTAACCCCAAAGATCACCAGAAAATCATCCTCATCCAGAATAAAATCCTCTGTTCTCGTATACAGTGCATCCCGTGATTCTCCCAAAACATTTCCCCGTTTTTGAATTGCTTCATAATCCTCTGTTAACCATTGACTGTTGTAAAAAATCTTAGGGGTGTATTCAGGAAATCGGTTGATGATTTCTCTTTGAAGTTTTTCCATCACCAGCGTGTAGGACATTTCAGTGGTCCCGCTGCCGCGAATGGCAAGGCAGGGGATTGGGAAATATAGTTCAACAATAGCTTTTTTAGGGGTTACACGGAAGATGTAATAACCCGGATCGTCCAAAAATTCCTCTTTCAATGCTTCGTCTTTAAAATGTGTTGTTCGATGAAGAAAGAGAAATTCGTCGTCGTTGGGATTAATACCCATGTTGACAATGGTTTCGGGTATGATATCAGTGAAAATGGTTTCGTTTGATATTCCCGACCGCTTGGCTGCGTTCCGAATCATATTTTCCGTTAGTTGGTTGGTAGTGGAGATGATCATGATGGTTTTGTTAAAGGGATCCTGATCATCTGTAGCTTTTTTGATTTTGCTAATATTTAAAGTATCTCCCAAACTGGCAAAGATTTTAATTCTGGTCATCGTTTCAAAGGAAACCCTATTTAAAAGATAAGACCGATAACTGAAAAACTCACAAAACGGTGGTGTCTTTCCCACCATGACAACGGCTTCATTCTCGTCCAAACGATAGCTGAAAGGTAATCGGTTGGCAAAAGTCTGTTTTGGGTGGGGAGGGATTTGTATAAGTACGTATGAGTTTTTGGCGTTATTGGCATTGCAATCCGGAGTGTAGCGTGCTGCAAACATGGCTATAGGGTCCGCTTGTCTCATGTTTCCTTCTGTAACGAGAAAGCCAGACTTTTCCAATTCTTCAACAAATTTTTTAATGTGATCCGGAAAAGAAGCTTCAGCAGATGTTTCGGGAAATAGAGACAATTTTTCATCGGTTACAAAAGGAGCGGCTTCCATTTTTGAAACGGTTCCGTTTTTAAGAGCAAAATTATTGCCGGGCATTACCAAGCTGAATATCTTCATCCAATAATCCGAAATGCCGTATGAAAAAAAGCTTTGGAGTAAACAACCGGTAAGACTCTGGAATGAAAGACCTGTGAAAAGGTGAGATGATTGACAAATACAACCCCTTCCTTTTCAATGACATCGATGTTGGAAACGATATCTTGGTTTATCACCAAATCAATGGTAGAAACTATGTGAGAGAGTTCATCAGCAAAGACAAGGCCGGCCAGGATTATAAGGCACACGATTGCAGTTATTTGTTTCATTAACATACAGATCACCTCATTTTCACCCGGAGCATCTCCAGAAGGTATATAACACCCCTATCAGAAGAGGGCGTATTTAATATGAAAGGAATAGATATGTATTATTACTCAAGTTGTGCGTGAATGTAAAGAAAATGGTCACAAACCAGAATTCTAATTTTGTGATTCAGCTTTTATGCAGAATCCGGGGTCTAAGGTCTAGGGTCTGGAAAAAAGCATAAAGACTGTGTAGTTGTTTTTTGATTTCTCTAAACCCCGGAACCCATACCCCAGACCATTCATTAAGAGTGCCTTATAGAAGTGAATAAGAACTTTCATTTAACTGGTTGTAATAATGACGCACAACATGAGTAATTATAGTATATGCTAATAAAACATGAAAATCAAGAGAAGTTTTTTGCTTTTTTCAGTCATGAACTTGTGATATTATTGTCTAAAGCAACTGGATAATAAGCAAGTGGAAATCCAAAGAGGCTTCAAGTTTGATTGGATTAGAAATGGAAAACAGTACTCCATAATGATAGGTTTGATTAATGTGGATCAAACGGTTTTAAAACAAATGTACCAACATTCTCCTTTTGGTTTTGCATATCAACGGGTAGTTTTCGACCGGGATGGAGCACCTGAAGACTATGTTTTTTTCTATGTCAATCCTGCTTTTGAAGAATTGACAGGGTTATTCTCCAAAAAGATCTTAAATCAGCGGGTTTCAAAGGTTTTACCGGGAATCCGTTCAGGGGATTTTGACTTGTCCGTTTTTATGGAGAGATGGTTCTCAAAAACAAACAGGAGATTTTTGAACAATTTTCTGAACCCTTAAACCGATGGGGGGGAGCAGATGAAAAACAAACCAAAGATAAAAATTCGGACAGAGCGAATGGATCATTTGGGAATGGTAGCAACTGCCATTGAGCAATTGGGCATACAGGAATTCTTCGACAGGAAAATCCCCAAGAGGAGCCAACATAACGTAACCACCGGACAGGTAA
>JAYEGQ010000325.1:0-6980 GCA_034659095.1 Thermotogota bacterium | reverse complement strand
AGGGGTTAATTAAACCTGATGAAGTTGACAGCATAGTCCAAAAATGTCTTAAAAATCACGGTAGAATATCCTACAAACGAAATACTGATGGAACAGAGATCCCCTATGAAATGAATATTAATTATTTTGACGCATTGTCAAATTGTTCTCATTCCGAGGAATACAATATCAAAAAGTTTTTAGGCGCGTATGCAGTAGCCATTTCTCTCAAGGGAATACCGGGGATATACATTCACAGCCTTTTAGGTTCACAAAATTGGGAAGAGGGCATTCTAAAACATGGTCATAATCGGGCGATTAACAGAGAAAAAATCGATTTTAAATCAATATCTCAAGCATTATCAAACAAATTGTCCAAGCGTCATCAGATTTTTAATAACCTAAAAAAGATGTTGGAATTAAGAGCTTCTCAAAAATCTCTTTCCTACAAAGCTAAACAAAAATGTATAATTGAAAATCCCAGAGTGTTTATTATTAAAAGAAGCTATGATGATGAAGAATTATTGGTTATCGTGAATCTTTCAGAGGAATCACAAGTTATTAATCTTTCACAAATAAATGGGAAAGGTCATTACAAGGATTTACTGACAGGATATGAGTTTAGTGAAACCTTAAGACTTGCACCCTATAGTTTTTATTGGCTTAAACCCCAAAGAGGTGTTATTCATGTTGGTTGAAGACAAAGTCGAACGTCAACTTATAAAAGACTGTCAAGCTTCCATTCTATCAGATGTTGATTTCAGTCATTTGGATAATCTATCTTCTGTGGTATTAGTAAAGACCCAAAAAGTGATCAATAACAAGCTTATTCCCGAAACGATCAACAGTGAGATAAAAAAATCTGGTGATGAGACAAAAGAACGAATAAGGTATGCGTTGACCACACAAATCGATAAAAAAATGCAAGGATTACCTCCATTTTATATTCCAAAAATGAAAGTTGAATTTACTGCTTATGAAAGACTTTTAATTCCTGCATTTATTGGCGCAATTCTTTTTGGAATCATCTTTTATTATAGTTTGGGAGCATTTTTTAAAGACGCTTTATACGCTCCGATAATAGGTATGCCTTTTGGAGCAGCACTTTTTGTTTATTTATTTTCAAAGGCTATTCGTCATCCCTTCATCACAAAAATGATAAAGTGGTCTTCCATTACGGGTTTGGCTGTTATTACAATAGGAGCGGTTTTTACTGGACTTAAAAATAAGTTTATACTTAAACCTAAGATTTCATTTATACAATGGATTTGGTTGGCTCTCCTTACGGTCTTGACTTTTTGGATTCTTCATCTGTTTAAACCAAGAAAAGTAGTAGATGCAGAGGTAACAAAACAGGTATTAGAAGCGCAGTTGGCTATTTTATTATATGATGTACATGCTTTTAGTCAACAAATGATAGCGTTTTTACCTGAAAAAGTCGTTATAGATGGGATAGAACGTGTTAATGATAAAAATCCATGGATATCAATTCAACAGAGTAGAAAATTGACGCCTTCTATTCAACAAATGAAGTTTGCAGAAAATCACGAAGATAAAGAAGCAGCTTTATTATCGATTTCAAGTTTCTTGAATAGTTTGCATTCAATGGGGATTCATGAAAAAGAAAAAGAACACACTTTTCAATATACCCCTTCCGATACTGAATATTTTGACAGTTTTGGTATTATTAATGAAGGAGATTTGGTTGAACAGGTTTATAATGCGTGGGTGGATGACGAAGGAAGATGTGTTTTTAAAGGGAAGGTCAAAAAGGTAAAAAAATGAAAAATGATTTGGATCAAAACATAAGACATATATTTGGGCTTGATTTTGGAACTTCAAATACACATATGAGTATTTCCACCGCGGCTGAAGCTGTTCCTATTGTTGATGATG
Source organism: Thermotogota bacterium (assembly GCA_034659095.1). Taxonomy (GTDB): domain Bacteria; phylum Thermotogota; class Thermotogae; order MWEM01; family MWEM01; genus JASUTC01. The sequence goes on along the minus strand of JAYEGQ010000325.1, from coordinate 5,105 downwards.
TCAAAATAGAATCCAACGCCTCTGTGCCCTCTGTGATTTTATATGACGAAAGAAATTTTGAAGTATTGGGTTTCGGCCAACCGGCTCTTGAAGAATGGCATTCCATGAATCGATCTCAGAGACGTAAATATACATTGGGAACGGGATTTAAACAACGGCTATCTTTTAATAAAAGGGCTGAGACAGAGACAGAATTGTTTTTAAATGCTTTATTTACTAATCTCGATAAACAGAGGATTTTTGATATTAAAACTTTTATTAAAAACACGGAAATGGTATGTGGTGTACCTTCTAAAACACATGAAAAGCATTCAGAAAAGATGATCACAATACTTTCTAAGTTAATAGGCAAAACTCCGGTTTTGATTGAGGAGCCTTTGGGTGCTCTTTACTATCATATCGTACGAAAGGATATCACCAAGGAAGATGGACGAGGCGGAGTATTGGTGATTGATTTCGGTGGGGGTACCCTTGACCTTGCTTATATAAAAAACTTCAAAATCCAAAAAGTATGGGGATCACCTGTTATTGGTGGTGTGTTATTTGATGATTTATTTTACAATTTATTCCTCCGACAGAATAAAGGCGTAAAATCGTTGGTTGAAAAGGAAGGCTTGAGTGGTTATCTTCGTACCGTTTTGTTTAAAAATTTGAAAGAAAAATACTCTGTACTCCATGCAACTTCACAGCACAATCAAATGAATGAAAACATTGTATTTGGTCAGTACTCATACGGCACATTGTCTATCCCAAATTTTGATTACTTGTACGAGCAAATGACTACTTACAAAATGAGTGATGAACTAAAACACGACTTAAAAGGGTCAGTTTATTCTAAAAAATTAGAAGTTGAGGAATGTATTGATTTACCAAGTATTATCACCTCTGAAGTGCTGAGAGGCCAAAAAGAGTATGACATAAGACCTGATTCTATTTCTTTGATCATTCTTACCGGTGGAAGTAGCCGATGGAAATTTTTTGTGGATATGATAGAACGAGAATTCCCTTACACTAGAATATTGGCTTCATCCGATCCGGAGTCTACAATTAGTAGAGGATTGGGATTATCTTATTCTGCAAAGTTATATGAAAAAAGAGTCAGAGCTGAATTAAGTGCAAATAAGGATGAACTGGAAAAAAGATTAAAAGAATCCTATCGAAAACTTTTTAAAGACGCATTAACTCAGTATACCCAAACCGTTTATTCAATCTTTTCCGCGGAAATTGAAAATGCCATCATGAATTTTCTGAACGAGGGGGGAACTATTGTTGAATTGGAAAATCGATTGAAACGTGCTTTTTTGGCAAGACAACCTGAATTAAAAAGTTTAAACGATGGTTTTCTTAAGGAGATCAACTATCAAATAGAAAAATCAACAAAAGAGGAACTAAGCCGATGGTTCAACCGTTCTTTGCTTAAATACGAACTTTTAAATCACAACAACCTCGCCAACGATCGGTTAACTCAGTCGGGTAGTGAAATAAATCCGGTAAATGATCTATTCTTTAACATGATAACGGCGATTTCATCGGTAGCCGTTGGTTTAATATCTGGCGCAATTCTTGGGGGAGGAGGTATTGCTTTACTCGCTTCGGGTCCTTTGGGGTGGGTAAGCGGATTTATCGGTGGTGTAGTCTTAGCAGTTGCTTCAGCCATGGGATTAAAAAAACAAGTAGCAGAAAAAACGAAAAAAATCCGTGTCCCTAAATGGGTTGTAAAGATGCTTTATGTTTCAAGAAAAAGATTGATAAAAAAAGCTAAGTTAACACTGGAAGTGGATTTAAAGGAATCTGAGAAAAAGATTTATGAGAACTTTTTATCGGTATTAAGAGAAAGTGATCAAAAGCTTGAGAGGTTAATCGATGAGCAAATACAGGAGATTAGTTACGCAAATATCGTTGATGTATACGATTAGAAAACTATTAGTAACTTTGACAGAGCAGAACATATGTTAGAATTATCCTATCAACTATTTTTGGAGGGTGTCAGTATGAAAAAAAGAATCATTTTATTGGTTTTAGTAGTAATGGCTTCAGTCATTTTTTCTGCAATAATGGCAACAACTGACGATGGCAGAAGAGTTGTACTCAACAACAACGGTACTTGGGAATGGCTCAATCAACCTCAACCAAGTCCTTCACCTCAGCCACGATTAATGTATGATATTACCGGTTCCTGGACGATTTCTTTTACGATTGGTATCTTTGATGAGAGTTTTGATATGGATATTCATCTTGAAAACGGTTCTTATGTAGTCTTGTGGCACGGTACTTTTTCTGATGAAAAGTATCCCATAACTGTTTTAAACGAAAGGGAGATCAGATTTCAAGGGAAATCATTCCACAATGGCGTCATATCCTTTGATGCCACATTAAAAGATTCAAATAATATGCAAGGTGTTGCTTCCAGTAGTGGTACCTTTGCAAAATCCGGGTTTTTCAAAGCGAACAGAAAATAGGAGAGGTGATGAAATGAATAAAAGTGTTGAATTGGGTGTCAAGAAAATGGAATGGGCATGGCAATACATGGATGTCCTGCGAGCAATTAAAGAGAGATACATTGATGAAAAACCTTTTAAGGGTTCAAAAGTGGTTGTTTGTTGTCATCTGGAGGCCAAAACGGCTAATCTGGGGAGACTAATTGGTGACCTTGGTGCAGAGGTTTGGGTAACCGGTTCAAATCCCTTATCCACTCAAGATGATATAGCGGATGCCTTAAGAGAACATTACGGTGTGACCGTGCATGCCAAACACACGAATGATGATGAAGCGTTCAGGAAAAACTTATATAAAGTCTTGGAATTGGAACCCGATTTGATTTTAGATGACGGCGGAGATTTGGCAACTATTGTACATACAGAATATACCAATTATCTGAAAAATCTCAAGGGAATCTCTGAAGAGACTACTACAGGTGTTCACAGACTAAGAGCCCTTGATGCAGCCGGTAAACTGAAAGTACCAGCAATCGCAGCAAATGATGGTATGATGAAATATTTATTTGACAATCGCTACGGGACGGGTCAATCCACTTGGGATGGCATTATTCGAAGTACAAACGTATCAATTGCAGGTAAAACAGTTGTTGTAGCAGGTTATGGTTGGTGCGGCAGAGGGGTTGCTTTAAGAGCCAAGGGACTTGGTGCAAAGGTAATTGTTACAGAAGTTGATCCCATAAAATCAATCGAAGCGGTTATGGATGGATTCGAAGTCATGAGTATGATTAATGCCGCCCCTCTTGGAGACATCTTTGCAACGCTGACCGGCGATATCAATGTCATCACTAAAGAGCATTTCCCCTTGATGAAGGAAGGTGCCATATTGGCAAATGCAGGACATTTTGATGTTGAAATTTCCATGAAGCAGCTTCGTGAATTTAGTGTAGAGCAATGGGAAGCAAGACCTAACGTTATGGGATACAAGCTTCCAAACGGGAAAAGCATCTATGTAATTGCCGAAGGAAGACTCGTTAATTTAGCGGCAGCTGATGGTCATCCTATAGAAATTATGGATACCTCTTTTGGTGTACAGTTGATGAGTTTGAAATATCTATGGGAAAACAAGGGTAAACTTGAAAATCACTTGATGAGTGTACCTGAAAGGATAGACAGAGAATTAGCAGTGATAAAATTAAAAACAATGGGAATCGCCATTGATGAATTGACTGTGGAACAAAAGAAATATTTATCAAGCTGGTGATGAAATGAATATTGAACGTGCCTTGATATCGGTCTATGATAAAACGGGAATCGAACATCTGGCTTCCTATTTAAACAATAACGGTGTGGATATCATATCAACGGGGGGAACTTATGAATATTTAAAAAAATATGGGATAAAGGTTCAATCTGTAGAAGATTACACCGGAGTTGTCGAAATGTTTGATGGCAGAATTAAAACTATCAGCCCAAGAATTGCCGGCGGTATTCTTGCTGACCGTTCAAAAACAGAACATCTGGATCAGATGATAAAAGCGAACATTCCCAATATAGACATGATTGTTGTTAATCTTTGTCCATTCAAGGATTTTTCAAAAGAAACTTTTGACGAGTTTGAATTGATTGACAAGATTGATATAGGCGGTATTAATATTATTCGTTCAGCAGCTAAGAATTATAGAGATGTACTTCCCATTGTGGATCCTTCTGATTATAAAAAGGTGATTAACAGTTTTGATTATTGTGGTGATGTACCCCTTCAATCCAGAAGGAAATACGCTTTAAAGGCGTTTTACAGCACCATGAAATATGAAGAGAGCATTCATGAAGCTTTATCCTTTTTGTTTGCAGAGGAGAAATACCAACATTTGACCTTAGAAAGGCTCGAAGATTTTAAATATGGTGACAATCCCCATCAAGATGCCTTTTTGATGAAAATTGCAGGGGAAGATTCTTTGTATGACCATATTGAGTTTATTACCAAGAATTATCTTACATTAAGACTGTATCGACAAATCTTTAACGGGATCAACTTTATGAAGAATTTGCCAACAGGAGGATTTACAATACTCATCAATCTTACTCCCGTTTTCTTTTCCAAAGAAAAAAACGATGAAGTGTATTTAAAAATGATTGAAAAAGATTTACAAAAACGTTCTAATAGCAATTCAGCATTAATTAGTAAAGAGAGTATTCAATTATCAACAGCTGATTTCATCCTCAGAAATAATATCAAAACGGTTGTTGCCACTGATTTTACCCAAGAAGCTGAGGAACTTCTAAAATCATCTGATATAAAGATTTTAGCTAAATGTCAAAGTTTTGAATATGACAACACACATAGAACGTTTTTGGAAAATGAGGTATTGCTTCAACAAAAAGACAGTGTAGAAGCTTTTGGGAATATTGAGATGAGATATTCTGCATCAGCCGATACTCAAATAAAAGATGATCTGCTTCTTGCGATGCAAATGATTCGTGTTCTCGAAACAAATTCCGTTGTTAGGTTAAAAGATGGAAGAATGGTTTCCATTTCCAGTGGTATGCTGAATTCTGAAGAAGCAATAGAGCTAGCGGTATCAAGGTTTAAGATATTGACACGGCAAATCAAAGGGGGCGTTTTAGGACTTGATTCTTATGCAGGTATTGATGTGATCAAAAAAGCAT
>JAYEGQ010000324.1:0-6990 GCA_034659095.1 Thermotogota bacterium | reverse complement strand
AAGGCTTCCACCGTTTTGTCTAACAACTTTGTAGAATTCCCAGAACTGAATAGGCTGATTGATCCCAAATGTCATTGGATGAAGGGCACGAATCTTCTTAGCTGCTTCCAATTCATCTTCCCAGGTCCAGTCGAGCGTCGGATATTCTGCCCCTGCCTGGTCGAATAAGTCTTTATTGTAAATCAAGATAACATTGGAAAAACTAAAAGGAAGACCGTATTGTTTTCCATCTGCCTGAAAAGCCTTTAAGGCCATCTCGTTAATATTACTCTCATCGAAATTAACCTTTTCCATAGGGTCAGCCAAATCCAATAACACGCCTTTTTTTGCATACGTGTAGAAATTCTCATAATTAAGTTCGAATGCATCAGGTGGGTTGTTTCCGGCAATGAGTGTCATGAGTTTCGTGAAATAATCACCAAAACCCACTGTCTCTATAACCACCTTAATATCAGGGTTTTGTTCTTCAAAAACGTTCTTCATCTCTTCCAGGTACTTGGTGTTGTCTCCCGATGATGAAAAATTCATAAACTTTACCGTTGTTACGGCAAAAGCCATACTTGCAACGACACTAACAATCAACACGAACAATAACAACTTCTTAAACATAAAATTCTCTCCCTTTAAAATTAGATGATTTATTCTTATTTCAAACCACCGACGTTAAAACCAACTTCGATGTGTTTTTGTGAAAAGGCATAAACAATGATCATGGGTATGATTGAGATGATTGCCCCGGCCATGAGCATGTTATAGTCCGACATATGCTGGCCGTTTAAAAGGCTCAAGCCTACGGTCAATGTCATTTTTTCCTTAGATGTCAGCACGATCAAAGGCCAAAGATAGGAATTCCAATTTCCCATAAATGTCAAGACGGTTACTGTTGTCAGAGCGGGCTTGATGAGCGGTAAAATAATTTTGAAAAACACTTTCATCCTTGAGGCTCCATCCATAAAAGCGGCTTCAAGATAACTGTCTGGCAGCGATTTGATATTCTGTCGCAACAGAAAAGTGCCAAAGGCGTTAAAAAAACTGGGCAAAAGCACACCGGTATAAGAATCCAAAAGATTCAGCGACCTCAGGATTAAATAATTAGGAATCATCAACAGATTTCCCGGAATCATCATGGTTGCCAGAAAAAAGCCAAACAAAACTTCCCTGCCTCTAAATTCTATTTTGCCGAAAACAAAGGCAGCCATAGAGGCGGATAAAACACTGATAAATGTTCCAATAATTGAAATAAAAAGACTGTTAAAAACCGCTCTGCCGAAAGGAAAAACCTCAAATAACTTCAAATAGGCGTCAAAACTCGCTTTTTCCGGTAGCCACTGGATGGGGATGGTAGTGAGTGCCTTCGTCTCTTTTAGAGATGTGGAAAGCATCCAGAAAAAAGGTAATAAAGCGAATATTGCTAATAAAATGACAACGATATAAAAAATGACCCTTCTGTTAATGAATTTTCTATCCCTCATAATGCACCCACTTCTTCTGAAGTTTTAACTGAATGATGGTGACGACAAAGATGAAAACAAACAAAATCCAGGAGAAAGCCGTTGCATATCCCATCTTGTAATAGTCAAAGGCGTATGTATAAATCCGCTCAACCATCACCTGTGTGGAACCATAGGGTCCACCTTGAGTCATAATCATTACCTGTGGGAAAAGTTGAAAGGAATTGATGATTGAGATGATGATGACAAAAAACATGGTTGGGGAAATCAAAGGCAATGTTATATTAAAGAAGTTTTGGAAAGCAGATGCGCCATCAATCTTTGCCGCTTCATAATAGGTCTTGTCGATTGACTGTAGGGCGGACAGAAAAATGAGTCCAAAATATCCCATATCTTTCCAAATACTGGCAAAAACGATACCCGGCATTGCCCAGTGCTTGTCGTATAACCAACTTGGTCCGTTGAGACCAAAAAATTGTAATATTTCATTTATGGGACCATAGCAAGGACTTAAAAGCCATCTCCACAAAAGAGCTGCAGCTACCCAGGAGGTCAAAACGGGAATGTAAAAAATGACTCTGAACACCTTCCTGCCCGGTACTTTGAAATTTAAAAGGGAAGCCAGTCCAAGAGAAACGATTAGGATCAAAGGTATATATAAGACAATGTAATATAAGGTGTTTCCCAAAACTTTCCAAAATTCTGAACTTTTCAGGATATTGATGTAATTATCCAGCCCCAAGAAATTTATCTTACTCAGAACATCCCAATCTGTAAGACTTAAGAAAAAAGAATATCCAAATGGAAGCATCTGAAAAACTATTAAACCGAATAAACTGGGTAAAAGAAAGATGATGATATCCAGAGATTTTCTTTTTTTATTCAAAGTGACCAAAAAACCCACCGCCTACAAAAGATACTTTCTTCACTGAATAAAGTAAGTATATTCTACAACAAAAATGATCCTTTGTCAAGCAAATGAAAAAAAGAAAAGGGGAGAAGGTATGAAACTTGTTTTTGATTCAAAAAGACATTTAAGGCTATGGGAGCTTCTGAAAGGAGGCTCCCATAATAAAAGTAAAATTATACATGGCTATAAACGCTTTATGATTTTTGTAGGTGCATCCCTTGTGGAGGCCTGATAAAGAAATATTTGTTCATTCTAATGTGTTATCTTTGAAAAAAACCAAAAGCGTAACCCCCCCCGCCAGAGACGGCACCCCCCCACGGGGGGGGATTAAGACAAATTGTGATTAAAATATCCAGTTCATTTGGAATTTCTTTGATTAATTTAGGACGGTGGCCTGACATATCAACCCCGGCCGCTTCCATTACCTGCACGGCAAGTGGTTTAACTTTGGGATATTCCTCCGTTCAGGCAGAACAGGCTTCAAACAGGTCTCCCCCAAGCATTTTTGCCCATACTTCAGCCATTTGGCTTCTGCACGAGTTGTGAACGCAAATAAACGCTATCTTGTATGTCATGATTGACATCCTCCCCTTTTAGTTTTTCTATAACACCTGTTTTTTGTTTGGGCTCCTTTTTTTATTGGTAAAATTTTTATTGCATAGATAAAACATTTTTCAATTTGTGACTGTTCAGATGGGAATTAATCGGGTGAACTTTAAATCTTGTCGTAAACACTCTGTTCCAGATTTGTAGCGATAACACTTGACAGTAGATTTTAACTGTGCTATAATAACGCGCAATCGGGGTGTAGCGCAGTTGGGAGCGTGCATGCCTTGGGTGCATGAGGTCGCTGGTTCAAGCCCAGTCACCCCGACCATTGATTGCAATACAGGTTGCGACCGTAGCTCAATTGGTAGAGCATCACCCTTCCAAGGTGGTTGTTGCGGGTTCGAGTCTCGTCGGTCGCTCCATTTTTTATGGGCGCCTATAGCTCAATCGGATAGAGTATTGGATTTCTAATCCAAAGGCTGGGGGTTCGATTCCCTCTGGGCGCACCATATCATTTGCTATGCCTGGTGGCTATAGCTCAGTTGGTAGAGCACCTGACTGTGGATCAGGCTGCCGTGGGTTCAAATCCCACTAGCCACCCCATGTTTAAAAGCGCTTGTGGCTCAATTGGATAGAGCATCGGATTTCGGCTCCGAGGGTTGGGGGTTCAAATCCTCCCAGGCGCGCCAGGTTTCAAGAGCTTGACTTTATTTTTGTTAAGTGGTAAGATGATACGCGTGAACTGAGTTTGCCGGGGTGGTGGAATAGGCAGACACGCATGGTTGAGGTCCATGTGGGACATCAAACATCCCGTGGGGGTTCAAGTCCCCCCTCCGGCACCAGATGGGCCGTTAGCTCAATCGGCAGAGCAACTGACTCTTAATCAGTAGGCTACAGGTTCAATTCCTGTACGGCCCACCAAAGATTTTAAAAGCGGAAGTCCGCCAACGATTTCCCACCTTGTGGCTAAGGCCGACAAGGTATGTGTACTTTAACTTGATATGTATAATCATGGTATTTACATACAAACAAAGGCGGACTTTAGGTCCGTCTTTTTTAATGAGCAAAAAAACCGAAAGGAGATGAGTCACATCGCGAAAGCGAGAGAAAATTTACCACCAAAAAACGAGGAGATTAGAGTTTCAAAGGTCAGAGTGATTGGTAAGGATGGAGAACAGATAGGTATTATGAAGGTCAACGAGGCGATTTCAGTTGCCAGAAGGGATAATCTCGACTTGGTTCTAATTGCCCCTGAGGCAAAGCCGCCTGTAGCAAAGGTTCTTGATTTCGGAAAATACCGTTATGAACTTCAGAAGAAAAAGAAGCAGGCGAAAAAGAAGCAAAAGAAGACCGAACTCAAACAGATGAAATTCCGACCCAAGATTGATGAACACGATTATCAGACGAAGCTGAATCATATAAAGAGATTTTTAAAAGATTCCAACATGGTAAAGGTAACGATCATGTTCAGAGGCCGAGAGATGGCTTTTACCGAAAAGGGAAGAGAAATCCTGGACAGGGTCATAGAGGATACCAAATTGATCGCAAAGGTAACTTCCAAGCCGAAACTTGAAGGTAGGGACATGCATATGACGCTATCACCTGTCAGTGAAGCTGAACAGAATCGTCTCGCCAACAAACTGAAAGAAGAGAAAAAGGAACAAGAAAACACTACAGAATGATATATGAATTGAGGAGGAATTGACATGCCTAAGATGAAGACAAGAAAAAGCGCATCGAAGCGATTCAGGATCACCCGTACGGGAAAGATTATGAGAAACAGAGCCGGTAAAAGGCATGAAACCGGTAAAAAAAGAAACAAGATCAACGTTAGGCTGCGAAAACCCGCTACGGTTAGTGAGGACAGAAAAAAATCGATAAAAAGAATGCTTGGCAAGGCATAAGAACGAGGAGGATTCAGTATGAGAATTAAACGAGGAGTTTTAAAAAAGTCCAAGAAAAAGAGATATTTGAAGGCCGCTAAGGGATATCGAGGTGCAAAAAGCAGGAGAGTCTCATTAGCGAAGGAACAATTCTTTCGTTCAGGAGTATACGCCTTTGCCGGTAGGAAGCAGAAGAAACGAGATTACAGGAAATTATGGATTGTGAGAATCAATGCTGCGGCAAGAATGAACGATATTAAATATAACGAATTGATTCATGGGTTAAAGGAAGCCGGTGTGAGGATTAACAGAAAGATGTTATCCGAATTGGCCGCCACAGACATGAATGCCTTTAAATCTTACGTGGATATTGCAAAAGAGGCTTTAAACTGAGTAGTCATTATTGATGCATACAACAGGGCGTAGTTCAGATGGTAGAATGCTAGGTTCGGGACTTAGAGGTCGGGAGTTCAAGTCTCCCCGCCCTGACCAAAAGGGATTCATTGGAGAAATGAATCCCTTTTGTTATAACAGGATGAATTAATGCATACATATTGCATTAAACCTTTATGGAGATCGTTTATGAAAACATTGAAACTCTTCGGGTGGGCATTATTAGGTCTTTTTGTTCTTTTTTTAGTCCTTATTATCATCGTAGCCGTCCTTGATTATACAACGGATGATATGGAAGTGAGGACCATTGAAAGAACAACACAACCGATAACGGAAGATTGTATCAGCCTCTTTTGTGCCTATTTAGATAAAGAAAACGGAGTACCGGTACTTGAAGAATTACTCTCTGGCATAACAGATACTGATATCATCCTTCTTCAAAATTGTGAAGAATCCTATATAGAAAAACTTGGATCACTTTTTGAATCGCATAACGGATATTTTTCCTTTTCAAAACGTTCTCCGGTTTCTATTTCCTCGAACGGCAAGGTCTCATTTATGGACTTTTCCGGTTTGTATTCGTTATCCGCATATTCCCCTTTAAAAGTAAGAAAGCTTTTGTTGTCAACGGATATTAACTGGTTTTACTTCCTTTTATCTTCTATGCCGTCTACACAAATTCTTGAATTTCAAAACAACGGTAAACAACTTTTCATCATTAACTTAGATAATGTCATGAATGATCAATGGGAGTCAGAAGATATAAATAGGACACGGCTTGAATATATCAAAACATCTATCATTGAAACCCTACCGCAAGATGGCTATTTTGTGATAGCTGGAAATTGGCAAAATTTATTGCCTGGACAGATTATCACGGAAGAAAAAAGCTTCGGAAAAGAAATCCCCTTAGATTGGACAAAAACCGGGTGGCAATGGGTTTATCCTCCCAAAGAAACAATTGGTTACGGTGTTTTGGCCTCGGGAAATGTACAAATTAAAGAAATCTCATTTTTAGAAATGCCTTCTAAACAATCCCCTCAGGCTATATCTTTTCATTTTTATCTTGAATGAGACAAAAAAACATCTTATTCAACTTGAATAAAACAAAAAATGCTATAATAAAAACCGAAAAATGATGGGGTGCAACCATGTTTGACGATGTTGTTTTCGACAGTAAATGCCTCAATAAATATCAGAGAAAGAGCGAATGGGTTTTGGAACTCTCAACCTCCCAGTTTTATCCGGATGGTGAGGGCGGACAGATGGGGGACCGTGGCGATATCAATGGTGTGCCCGTTGTTTCCGTCTTAAGAGATAAAGGTGGAACCATCTTACATGTGATGGCAGACGATGTCCCATGTGTTGAAGGTGAAGATGTTAAGTGTAGAATATCCGGAGAAAACAGATATGACATTGCCCAGCAACATACCGCACAACACCTAATCTCTGCTAATTTTGATAATGATCTGGCCGTAGAAACGGTTGGATTTCATATGTCAGAAAATCATACCACTATTGATTTAAATACGAATGATTTGTCTGAAGAGATATTGGAGAAAATGGAGGAAAAGCTCTTTCAACAGATTACCGATCTGATAGCTGTGGATATTTTAACAATTCCGGCTAAAGATATCCACAAATACCCACTGAGAAAGGGTATGAGTGAAAAACTCGTTGGTATGGATCAGTTACGTGTTGTAAAAATCGGGGATTTGGATTATTCTCTTTGTAAAGGTTTTCATTGTGAGAATACAGGGAATATCGGTATTATTAAAATCATTAAAACCGAACGATTAAAAAG
>JAYEGQ010000323.1:0-7080 GCA_034659095.1 Thermotogota bacterium | reverse complement strand
TATAGTCTTTTTTCTTCTTAGTGGGTCACTTTTCGAGTGATTTCGTGGCTCAGTTTTAGGGTTCTTTCCACTTATGATATACAATTATTGAGATCAATACCATGTACTCCGCCTTTATAGTGCATTTGCTAGTTCAGACAAACAAAACCGCCTATAAAATATTGAAAATAAGCATTTCAGAGCCCTACAGAGTTATTTTATTCCTTATTTCTATTGAAAATGGAAAGAACCAGTTTTAGGATAACATAAACAGTATTATCGGTTTTCTCAAGATAGTGCATTTCTCTATTATTTGCAATCCAGATAGAAGCTAATATAAAAAAACTGTTGAAATACTTAATAAAGGTTAGATGCATCTCTCCAAGTGTTTGTAGAAAATCCGCAGAAGTAAGAATCCACTTTGGAATCAAAGGTGATTGAGGAGCTTTATTTTTGCGGAGAAATGATAGATATAGACGGGGATACAGGAGGCTATAATATACAAATGGCCTTTCCCACAGGCTTTATTTCAGGTATTGGCACCTCTCGTAGAGGTTAAAGGTTACTTTCGCATAAATTATTATTGTATACCAATAAAGAAGGAATAACTCTTTTCTCATGATATAATGATACGAAAAAAGGAAGGAGAAAATATGGAACAAACCCTTTACAGAAAATACCGGCCTGGCCAATTTTCAGAACTCGCAGGGCAAGATCATATCAAGCGTCTCTTTTCAAAATCGCTTATAGACAATAGTTATTCTCATGCATACATTTTTGCCGGGCCCAGAGGTACAGGTAAAACGACTGTAGCAAGAATCATTGCCAAACGATTAAATTGTCTTCACCCTAAAGGGAATGAACCTTGTAACGAATGTGATCAGTGTGTCGCTATCAATGAAGGATCTCACATCGATGTCATCGAAATGGATGCCGCATCAAACAGAGGAATAGATGATTTTCGAGCAATCCGGGATCGAGTAGCGTACAAACCGGCACAGGGGAAAGTAAAGGTCTACATTATCGATGAAGTTCACATGTTGACCAATGAAGCATTTAATGCCATCTTAAAAACTCTGGAAGAACCTCCTGACCATGCAGTTTTTATACTGGCTACTACCAATCCTGAAAAGATACCTGAAACGATCATTTCAAGATGTCAAATCATACCTTTTAGAAATATGACGGTCAATACTATGATCAATCATTTGCAAATGATTGCCCAAAAGGAAGGGTATACAGTAGAAGGCGATGTGTTTTCATACATAGCGAAAAGGGCGAAAGGAAGCATGAGAGATGCTATCGTATTACTCGAACAAATCTTAAGATTCCTTCCAAAAGATGAAGCTATTCAAAAAAAAGACATTTTGCAGGTCTTAGGTGGTGTTGATGAAGAACAATACCATCAGCTAATAACAATGATTCAACGAAATCAAACTCAAAACATCATTGATTTTACCGAGGACTTATATAACAGCGGAATCAATTTTGAAGTCTTTTTGGACGGACTTATTGACTATATCCTATCGCATATGACTCAAACAAACGACCTTTCTCTACAAAAGTTGAATCTGGGAATCGCAAAAAAGTCTTCAGAGATGATTAAAGAAATTAAGTATTCAGATAATCCGAATATCATCTTTGCGATTGAATTTCTGAGTTTTGCAGAAACTAATACCTTATATAAAGACATAGAAAAAACTCAAAAAACAGAAGAAGTTAAACAAGTGACAAAAACACAACAAATTCAAGAAACACTTGTTCCAGACCCACTTGAGGAAAAGGAAACGCTTCACACAAAACAGATAACCACGGATTTAAAGGCTCCCACGCTGAACAGCGAGTTGTTAAAAGATATAAAATCATCTGATATTGACCTATATGTGGCCTTATTATGCTTAAAATGTGAAGAAACATCCGAGGGAATTGTTAAAATATTCAAAAACAACAAATGTCCCTTTTCAAATGATGTTGTTGAACAGAAAGAGAAAACAATGAGGGATTATTTCAATAAATATTCAAAAAAAATCGAAATCGTTGAGGATAAACAAGAACCTCTTCGACAAATAAAGCAAGAAAATGAAGAGGTTCAACAAGAGAAAATACCGCAAGAAGTTAGAGGGATTTATGATAAGTTGAAAAAATTATTCCCTGAAAGTGATATTGTCATAAAAGATAATCAAGCATAAAGAAAGGAGAGACCTTAATTTGGCTAAAAAGATGAGAAGTTTCGGTGGTAAGAGTTTTCGAAAACCTTCCACATCCGGACAACCTAAAATGAACCAATTGATACAAAAAGCACAGCAAGCTCAAGAAGAATTGCAAAAGAAAGAAGATGAATTTAAACAACAGGAATTTGAATTTTCAGTTGGAGGTGGTGCTCTAACGGTAAGAATGAGTGGAGACAATACTGTATCAGCTATTGACTTTGATGAAGAATTACTTGAAGAACCCGATGATTTTAAAGATTTGATTATTGCCGCATTTAACCAAGGTATTGAAGAAGTGGCAAAAAAGAAAGAAGAGTTTATGGGAGACGTTGGAGGCAATCTGGGATTGGGAGATCTTGGTTTTTAATTTCTATTTTTTATGATATAATACCTGTGAAAAATTACACAAACAATATCTGGAGGTGTTAGTAAATGGCTAACGTAAAAATTGCAATTAATGGTTTTGGAAGAATTGGCAGACTTGTATTCAGAGAAATGGTGAAAAGAGGTGGCTACGATGTAGTCGCAATTAATGATTTGACAGACGCTAAAACGCTTGCTCATCTACTCAAATATGATTCTGTACATGGTAGATTCAACGGTACTGTAGATTCTAAAGAAGGCGCTATTATAGTGAATGGAAAAGAAATTAAAGTTACGGCCATAAAAAATCCGGCAGAGATTCCCCATAAAGAAAATAACATTGACATTGTAATAGAGTCAACAGGTGTTTTCAAGAACAAAGAGCAATGTCAGGGTCATCTTGATGCAGGTGCAAAGAAAGTAATTATAACCGCTCCTGCTAAAGGTGCTGTCGATGCTACAGTCGTTCTTGGTGTGAACGATGATGTGATTAAACCAGAAATGACCGTTCTATCAAATGCATCCTGTACGACAAATTCAATCGCTCCAACCATAAAAGTGCTTAATGACAAATTTGGCGTGATCAATGGTTTCCTCACAACAATTCACGCTTATACATCAACACAAGAAGTAATGGATGTACCCGGTAAAGATTTCAGAAGAATGAGAGCTGCAGCAGTAAACAGTATTCCTACAACAACAGGAGCCGCAAAGGCTGTAGGGCTAGTTTTACCTGAACTCAAGGGAAAACTGGATGGAATAGCCGTTAGAGTTCCTGTCACCGATGGTTCTTTTACAGATCTGACTATCAACCTGAAAAAAGGTACTTCTGTGGAGGAAGTCAATGCAGTAATTAAAGAGGCAGCTGCTAATGAATTGAAAGGTATTCTTGAATACACAGAAGAAGAAATAGTCAGTTCAGATGTTATTGGGTCCACAACAGCCGGTATCTTTGACTCAGGACAGACAAGAGTCATAGAAGGCACTTTGGTAAAGGTTGCCTGCTGGTATGACAATGAATACGGTTATAGCTGTATGGTTGTTAATTTGGTAGACAAACTTGAAAAAATGCTTTAAGGGAAAGATAATCAAATAATATAAAGATCATTTAAAAGGCACAGGCTTCCTGTGCCTTTTCTACAATAAAAGAAAGAAAAAGGAGGTTCATTATGGAAAAATTAACAATAAGAGATGTAAAACTTGAAGGAAAAAGATGTTTGATGCGAGTCGATTTTAACGTACCTTTGGATAAACAAACACATGAAGTAACAGATGATAACCGAATCAGAGGTGCACTGCCCACCATTCAATACGCAATAGATAATGGCGCAAAGGTTATATTAATGTCTCATTTGGGTAGACCAAAGGGAGAAAGAAAACCTGAATTTTCCTTAAAACCTGTGGCAGATCGTTTGTCAGAACTTCTTGGACAGGAAGTCTTTTTTGTAAAAAACCTCATTGGAGAAAACGTTACTCAAGCTGTCAATGACCTTCAGAACAGACAAGTCCTTTTACTTGAAAATACCCGATTTGAAAAGGGCGAAAAAAAGAACGACCCGGAATTGTCTAAACAATTGGCTGAATTAGGCGATGTACACGTTAACGATGCCTTTGGAACGGCTCACAGGGCACACGCATCCAATGTAGGTGTTGCTGATTATCTAATATCTGTCTCCGGATTCTTGTTGGAGAAGGAAATTGAATTTCTCGGGAATGTTGTTGAAAACCCTGAAAAACCATATGTTGCCATCCTTGGTGGTGCAAAGGTTTCAGATAAAATTGGAGTTATAGAAAATCTTATTACCAAAGCGGATAAACTCATCATTGGCGGGGCAATGATGTTCACTTTTTGGAAGGCAAAGGGCTATGAAACCGGAAATTCATTGGTGGAAGAAGATAAAGTCAACCTGGCTAAAGAACTGATGGAAAGAGCTGAAAAACAAGGGATAGAATTAATCCTTCCCGAAGACGCCTTGATAGCCGAAAAGATGGAAAAAGGTGTTCAAACAAAAACGATAACTGCACAAGAAGGTGTTCCCCAAGGAATGATGGGATTAGATATTGGCGAAGCATCCATCAAATTGTTTAAAGAGGCATTGAAGGATGCTAAAACCGTCATATGGAATGGTCCCATGGGAGTTTTTGAGATAGAAGACTTTGCAAAAGGAACTGAAAGTATCGCAAAAGCACTGACTGAAATGAAAGACGCTAAAACCGTTATCGGTGGTGGGGACAGTGCGGCAGCTATTGCGAAATTTGGTTTAAAGGATAAGGTCACACATGTCTCTACCGGTGGTGGTGCTTCCCTTGAAATGTTGGAAGGAAAAGAACTCCCTGGTGTATCCAGTTTGGCTGACCAAAAAAAACGACAGGTAGTGGTAGCCGGTAACTGGAAGATGAACAAAACCCCAAGTGAATCAATGGCCTTTGTCAGAACTCTGTTAAATCATATCACACCAAAAACCGATCAGGTTGAAATCATCGTTTGCCCTACTTATGTAGCTCTTTCAGATGTTCAGAATGTACTGACCGGTACCACAATTGAAGTAGGAGCACAGAATATCTACCCTAAAGTAAACGGAGCCTTTACCGGAGAAATTTCACCGATTATGTTAAACGATTTGAAAGTCAAATATGCCATCATCGGTCACAGTGAAAGAAGGGCTATATTCAAGGAAAGTAATAAACTCATCAACGAAAAAGTCAGATTCTCACTGGAGCATCAATTAATACCAATATTCTGTCTTGGAGAGGTGTTAGAAGAAAGAGAATCAGGCAAAACCTTTGAAGTCCTTGAAAAACAACTCAAAGAGGGGTTAAAAGATATTGGTCCTGACGAGATGAAGAAAACAATCGTAGCTTATGAACCTGTTTGGGCCATTGGTACCGGAAAAGTGGCCTCCAATGAACAGGCACAAGAGGCTATCCATTTCATCAGGGAAGAATTGGCAAAGATGTATGATGCCACGGTTGCCAACGAAGTCAGGATACTTTATGGTGGAAGTATCAAACCGGAAAACTTCACCGGCATTCTGGCACAAGAGGATATAGACGGCGGACTTGTTGGGGGCGCATCCCTAAAAGAAAGCTTTGTGGAATTGGTTGAAATAGCACAACAGATGACTAAATAAAGGTTTATACTTAAAAAGGCGGGGAAACCCGCCTTTTTTTATCTAAGACATTTTTGATATAAACCTTGATATCATTCACCAAACACTCAATACAAGTGTTATAATAGGGTCTGCTGAATAACTCAGAGCTCTTACTAATAAAACTTTACAGAGCATTTTTGCCGGTTTAGGTGCAAGGTTTTTTTAGGAAATAGGCGAAAAACCTTGCAGCTGTTAATTCCCCCCTTAGGGAGGAATTTTTCGTTTTTCAGCAAGCCCTATCATATCGTTGATATACGTGGCTTGGATGTTGATAAACCTAGAAATTTGGCAAAAAATGTAACGGTTGAATAAACTGATTGAAATAGGCATCCGATAAAGCCAGATGCCTATTTCAATTCTTCTTCAATGATCGCCTTTACTATTTCCCATTCACTCATGAGTAATTGATAGTTTTGTTTGGCTTTCACAATATCATCCGATTCCATTTCTATAGACTTCGCTATTTCTCCAAATTTCATAAAACAAACTTCAAATGCCGACCCTTTTATGGCATGTGCTTCTTTTTGGATCCTGTTTTCTTCACTTTCACCAATTGCACGTCCTAGAACTGAAAGTCTTGAATCAAAATCGGATTTGGCAGTTTCTAAAATTTCCTTAAAAATCTCTAAATCTTGACTAATTTTGCGCAATAGCTTTTCTTTTTCAAAGTGAACCATTTGATTTGGTGTTTGTTCTGCTTTCGTTTTTGAACGAATTTGATTGTTCATAGGTTTAACATATTTTAGGAAGCAATTTATTAATTTGTTTTCGTCTACCGGTTTCGATAAAAATGCATCCATTCCGGCTTCCATGCTTTTTATTTCCTCTTCACGTATAGCACTGGCAGTTAAAGCTACAATAGGTGTATGGTAATCTGCTTCTTTCTCAAATTCCCTGATTTTTTTCGTTGCTTCAATACCATCCATCTCAGGCATTCTCAGGTCCATCAAGACAAAATCAAAACAATTGTTTTTAAACAATTGAAAAGCTTCATACCCGTTCGAAGCTTCAGATATTTTTACATTTTCAATATATTTGGTAAGAATTGTTTTAAACAACAACATATTCATAGCCACGTCTTCAGCAATCAATATACGAGGGGGTCGACTGTAGTTGTACTTCTCTATTTCTTTTTGCTCTTTGCCAGTGCTTAGACGATCCCCTTTAAAAAATTCATGTAAATCCTTCAGATTGAAGGGTTTTAACAATGAGCATTTCAAATCAATGGCATTTAATTCATCCTGCTGAATTTCTGATAATTTTGGAGAATGTAAAAGAATAATCTCCATGTTTTTATTTGATTCACGTTCTATTTTCCTTATAGTTTGCAAACTAAAAAGTAAATCTTCATCATCAGTATCTAAATCGATAATCAT
>JAYEGQ010000322.1:0-32054 GCA_034659095.1 Thermotogota bacterium | reverse complement strand
ATAAAAATGTTGAGTTTTTATTCCGACCGACAATCTTGATGACACTACAATCTCCAAAACCATCTTCACAAACATGATCACAGTTTTTTAATATATTATGTAATAACGGCAAAAATAAGGTGCTCACAACTTTCTCCTTGATATTATAGCATCAATTGATGCTATAGTCAAATGATTGATTTTTTTACGAAATTTACTCTTCCCGAGTTTCTTAGCCATTTACTTACTTCTCTAAATCAATCTCAAAAATATTTTTCTCCTCAACAAGGTCATCGAAAGTGCTGACCAGTTTATCCATTCCATTGGTCTTATGATTGATTATAAAAATCGACTTTCTTCTCAAACTCTTCCAGACACTAGACAGTTCTTCGGTTTTCGTTATCTCTTTGATATTTGAATTGATAAGAATAATAATCATCTTTGATCGGAGAATCCCGTCTGTTTCTTCGATTTTCTGAAAGAACGAGTTTATATCAAAATCATTATCTTCACCTTCGGCAGGTAAATAAGGTGCAGGGTTTTGTCCGCTCAAATGACCCACAAACTGATTAAAAGAAAGACTTTGACAATGCTCTTTTAGAAACTGGGTGTTTTGCCAAATAAATTGGAATACTCTTGTTTCATGAAAATACTCGTTGTAAAGATTTTCACGGTATAAAGCATAAAAGAATCACACAAAGACTCTTTTAAACTGCGCATCCGTAACTTTACCAGATGCATCTACCAGCAGGGTAAAATTTTCACAAAATGAAACTGACGTTTTATGCAACTGTCCTGCAATCCTGCCGTGTGAAGTCTTGTATTTCGTTGATTCCGTGCGTTTTAACATCTTCCTGATTCCTTTTTTCCACTGTGCATTAATTGATTTTTTATTTTCCATACAGCCTCCTCAAAAACTCAACCAACAATCATTTCCAGCAATTCCTCATAATTACTGACCACATCATAGCGGATCTTTCCTTCGCTGATTTTCTTAAAATGTCTGCGGGCACATTCGATTTTGGCTTCTTCTATTCCTTTGGTCTGCAGGGAGCTCATGGTTCCCTTTGTTTCAGCGATGAAATAGATGTGTTTGATCGCCTTGTTATCTTTAAAACAAATGGCCCAATCCGGGTTATAGTTTCCCATGGGGGTGGGGATGTAAAATCCTCTTGGGAGTTTGGCGTACACTTCCACCTGGCCGTTGACATCCAGTTGGGATGCGAAAGCCCGTTCGGTCTTGGAATCGGTGACGACATAATCGTAAATGTGCCTGTTGACGGGAATGGCGTTTACACCCAGGGTGCCTCTTAAGGTGTTTTCCGTAAATACAGTCTGATCAAAGGTGTCATCCAGGAGATTATAGGTGATCTGTTGGATCAAAAGGGTCGCCTTTTGTTCGTTGATCAGACGCACGATTTTGATGAGAAAGGCTTCGGGATTTTTGGAAAACAGCTTGAATTTTTCGCTTTTTATGGTCTGCAAAATTTGTATCACCGTTTTTCTGGTCAACCGTGTTCCGTCAACAATTTGCCCCACCAAGTCATATTTGAGTTGGATCTTTTCGGTCTCTTCCATGAAACCGGTTTGGCTTTCCTGGACCTGAAAGGCGGTTTGTTTTTCATAATCTTCCTGGGTGGCATTGGGATTCAGCACGCCAGAAGTCACGTTGAAATGAATATCAGAAACAAATAGTTTTCGATTGATCTCATCCACTGCCTTTTGAACCAACTCATCCGAGTCAAATGACACCCGATAGATGGTCTTTCGGTTGATTTGTTTCCATAATGCTTGAAACTTTTCCTTACCAAAATTTTTATTCAGTTTTAAGTCTTTAACATTCTTCTCTCGCTCATCTTCCACCAAACGGCTGTCGTTTTCACTGTAAATATGATTCAGCAGCTCTATCGTTGACGCTTCAAATCCCACCAGCTGTTGAGGGAGTTTGACTTTCTCCGCTTCCAAATCATCAAAATACTTTCCGGTTAGTTCATCTTGTAAGTCGATATAGCCTTCTTTAACCAGAGCGTTGTGAATCATAGTGGCCTTAGCGTAATCGATGGTCAAGGTATTGCCCTGATCGTCCACAAGTTTTCTGTCCTGGAAGAAACCAACACTGGCCTTTTTCGGCCGTGAAGAAAGGGACTGGGCAATCTCCTTTTGCAAAGGTAGATGCAAAATCCTTATAAGACTCACTGGCAATCACTGTAAGTGTGTTAATGGCGTGAACATCAATTCCTGGGACATTGGCATCCATTCTATCTCCCTCGCCGTTCACACAAAGACGCAACCCTCGGCCCACTTCCTGCTGTTTTCGTATGGACGAATCACTGTGTTTCAACGTGCAAATCTGAAACACATTGGGATTATCCCAGCCTTCTTTCAGGGCCGAATGAGAGAAGATAAAACGATTGGGCTCATCAAAACTCAGCAGCCTTTCCTTATCCTTCATGATCAGATCATAGGCATCCACATCATCCACAAACTCGTTCTTCTTGCCTTGGTATTTGACCTTGGTGTTCACCAGGCGCCTATTTTTATCAATGGAAAAATAACCGTTATGGATGGTGCCGGCATCACAATGGACATAATCCCAATAATCTTCTGACACCATTCCTTCAAGCTGGGAGATCATCTTGAGATACTCCTCCTCAAACATATCGGCATACATCCCTTTCACCGCTTGATTATTCTCATCATACTGCTTGTACTTGGCCACCTCATCGATAAAAAACAGACTCAGCACTTTGATATTCTTGTGAAACAAACTCATTTCCTTCTCAATATGGGAGCGAATGGCCTCTCGAATTTGAATGCGCCTCAAATGCTTCTCACTCACATCCCCCACGGTTTCCCCGGGGTGCAAAATGGTTCCGTTTGAAAATTCGATGAGATTCCGGGCGCCATCTATGGTCAATACAGAAACACCCCGGTACTCCTCAAGCCCTCCTGAATGCTCATACAAATGATCGCCCTCATTCACGAGCCGCACACGTTTGCGAATACCGGCATTGGTTTTATGCTCATATTCAAGCCTGGCTACGGGTTTCTGCCTTCCCCGCAGCTCCACCCCTTCAAAGTAGAGATAACCGGAACTTCCTGTGCTTCCCTTGACATCAATGCCCTTGACGGAGATCTTCTTCACCAGTTTTTGATTATAGGCATCCAGGGCATCCAGCCGGTAAATCTTATTGTATTCTTTGCGATGGGTCGCGGAATAGCGAAGGGTAAACAAGGGTTGAAAGGCTTTTAGGGATTTTTGAGTTTGTGGACCCTCCACGGATTGAGGCTCGTCAATAATCATGATGGGCTGTGTTTGGGCCAACACATCGATGGGCTTTCGGGATTGAAATTCATCCAGTTCCATGTAAATCCTTCTGGCATCCTTACCACGGGCATTAAACGCCTGGGAATTGATGATCATGCAATTAATGCCGGAATCGGTAGCAAAGGCATCCAGTTTGGTCAACTGCCTGGAGTTGTAGATAAAATAACGGATTTTTTTGCCGTAATCCTCCAGAAAATGATCCTGTGTGATCTGAAACGCCTTAAAAACCCCCTCACGAATGGCAATGGAAGGAACGACCACGATAAATTTATTCCAACCGTAAGCCCGGTTCAACTCGTACATGGTCTTGATATACGTATACGTCTTTCCCGTCCCCGTTTCCATATCCACCGTCAGATTGTACCGGCCTTCCAGTTTCGGTGAAATCTTTAACCCCTTCATCTTTTGGACTTCCCGTATATTTTCAAATACCCGTTCCTTGGAAAGCCGGATTTGGGAATTCATATAACCAATTCGTTCGTAGAGAGAGGCTTGATCCCCCTTATATCCTGAATCAAAAGTATATTGAGAAAGCCGCTGATTGGGCTGACCCGTAAAGCAGTCCACAACACTTTTGGCTGCCTCCTCCTGGAATTTCTGATGTTTAAATTTCAGCGTGACTCTTTTTGACATGGTATCACTTCCCAGTTTTGGTTTTCTGTTTGTTATCTTTTGACTGTTGCAGCTCGTTCAACAGAGTTTCAAAGCTGTCGACCACATGATACGCCACCCGATTTGTTTTTTTGCGATAATTAAGAGCCTCAAAATGCTTGACAGCACAATCAATCTTGTCATTTTCAGTGACTCTTCTTGCTCTTTCTTCTTTTGTGGATTTGGTTTCAACCACTAAATACAGCCATTGGCCTTTTTCACCTTTCATCACAATCGCCCAGTCCGGGTTATAATTGCCCACCGGAGTAGGGATCAAAAAACCGGGCGGTAATTTGGCGTAAACCTCAACCTGATCAGAGGCATCCAAATCTTGTGCAAAACGGTGCTCCACCGACGAGTCATAGATCAGATAATCGTAAACCTGCTTTTTTGTTTTAACGGCATTTTGCCCCAAATATCCCTTTCGAATGGATTGGGAAAAGATTTGATCATCATACATCACAGTTGTGGTAGCATATCTAATCTTCTTCTGCATCAACTCCCATTTTACCTGATTGATGAGCGTCGAACAATTCATGATAAATTCATTGGGATTCACTTTGAAAAGGTCAAATTGTCTTGGATCCATCCCCTGCAAAATCGCCACAACCGTTTCCCTTTTAAGCAACGTTTGCCGGGCAATATCGCCGATCAAATCATAACGGGTATGGGAAGGCGAAGATGGGGCGACTGACTTTGTAAGCGTTGACGAACTCATTGGCCCGGAAGACAAGACGGGATTGAAAGAAGAGAAAGCTCCGGAACTGATGTGAAAAGATGGCTGGGTCACATTGAGTTGATCATTCATTTTTTGAATCGAGTGGTATATTAATCTTAGTGAATGAAAACGAACCCGATAAATCGTTTTTTGACGGATGATGTTCCAAATTGCTTGAAACTCTCGATGCTTAAAACGCCCGTTGGGGTCTGCAACTATAACCGCATTTTCCAGGGCATTGTCACAGATTGCCACCGTCTGGCGTTTATAAGCCTTCTCCATCTCTTTCAAAAATTCACGCTCATAGCCGGCAAGCAAATACGGCAACACCACGCAATCATCCAGCAAATCGTAATAAAAATCCTCGGTCAAATAATTGCACTCGTCGATATAGCCATTTAAAAAAAGCCAATGATGAAGCTCTGAAGCCTGATCATAGTCCAAAGAAAAGGCGGGCTCGCCATCCTTTTTCAGCTCGTAAATCTTGTTGAAGTCCTTCTTCAACGTGGCTGAATACCGTAAAACAATCGGTGCATCAAACGCCTGAAGGGCTTTTTTGGTTTGATCCCCTTCAACCGATTGGGGCTCATCGATAATCAGAATGGGACGGGTAGCCGCTATGGCACGCATGGGACAGTCACTGTTGAACTGATCTGGTGTGGAATGAATGATCCTTAAACCCTTATCGTGAACATTAAACGCTTGGGAATTGATGATCATACTATGCATGGTCGGATCAGTGGCAAAGCCTTTGATTTGAGACAACTGATTGGAATCGTAGATAAAATAGCGGATGCGTTTGTGGTATTGATTGAAAAAATGATCCTTAGTCATCTGAAAGGACTTGAAGACCCCCTCCCGGATGGCAACCGAGGGCACAACCACGATGAATTTCTTCCAGCCGTAAGTCCAGTTCAGTTCGTACATGGTCTTGATATACGTATAGGTCTTGCCGGTGCCGGTTTCCATCTCAATGCTCAGGTTATATTGACCGTCCAGGGCAAAAGAAACCGGCAGGTTGTTGGTTCGCTGAACCGATTGAATGTTTTCCAAAACAGCTGATCCGGACAGTTGAACGGAGAAATTGCCCGGATTAAGCGGGTTGTTCATGCAGGGTTGCCCCTTAAAACAATTCACCACACTTTGGGCGGTCTCTTGCTGAAAGGGTTGATGTTTAAATTTTAAAGTAACATTTCCCATGGGATCCCAACCCTTATAGGATTTTGATATCGGTATCCGGGGAGAACATCTTGAAAGACTCTTCCACGTTTATCCGCTCGTCATCTCGTTTAAAGGAACTGTCTTTGAAAACGACTTTCAGGGGTTTTTCCTTGGCGATTGCCTCAATGAGTACTTCCGGGATGTCGTCAGAAAAACAAGCGATTAAGGCATTATCATCCACATGAAAGACCCGTTTCCCGTGTTGGATATTTTTGGTGATCTTAAGGGACAGGGGCAGGCCCAATGCCAGAATGGTATGGAACAGCAGGTCTTCATCGGTTCGTCCGCTTTTGATATTGGAGTGCAATTGAAATAATTGATCCTGTGCGTAAGCATCCGGTTTTTGATGGCTGTTGACCATGTTGGAATCGTTGATTTTAAACACTCGGAAGCCGTAGTCGATGCCGGCACCGGTCTCTGTTTTAATCTTGTCACCGGCTCTTCGGATGCGTTCTTTGCCGATTTCAGTTATTTTCAAATCTAAATTTTCTTTTTTTAAAAATTTTATAGCTTCTTTTGCTATCTTTTTTTCTTTGTTTGACTTATTTCCGTCCTCAGATATAATCTCCGGATATTGTACTAGAATATACTTTCGTCTTCCTTTATCCTCTGAATTTAAACTCATCAAAGCATCAGCAGCGCTGCCAGATCCGGAAAAAAATCTAGGACGAAAAAATCTTTATCATTGCAATTTTGAAATAATAGTTTTAAAAATTTTCTAGGCTTGGGATTAGAAAAAGGTGTTATATTTAAGCCAAAAAGTTCCTTTAAATAAACGGTATCTTTTCTTGTTTGAATCTTGATGTAAGCTCTCACAACATCTAATCTATCTATACTGATGTATGTTTTCTTTGAAGGGCAACCATTATCTACTTCAGGAAAAAGAATAAGATCTTCCTTTACCCAATCATTCCAAGTTTCAATATTACAACGCCACCCGCTTGTAGGAATTTTGCATGGTTGTTTTGTTTTTGGATTTAATCTTTCATCTTGAGGACCTGAACTTTGTGGATCATCAATGGGACCTATTCTAAAAACTCCCTTTTTATCGGAAAATTTGTAATTTGAAATATTGTCTTTGGTTAATTTGTTACTTTTATAGAACTGTTTTAGTTCTTCCTCGATTTTTTCGAAATTTGGTTTATACATATCAAAAATTTCATTTATCTTTGTGTATAGTGGATTGGTAATACCATAATTTGCTTTCTTTGCTTCTTCAAAAATCTTTGCATATATTAGACAATATTCATGTGTGGTTGAAAAAATATATGGGTCATTTTTAGGTGTACCGTCAATAATTATTTCAGCAACAAAATTCCTCTCTCCAAAAATCTCATCACACATCTTCCTTAAATTATGAACCTCATTATCATCAATGGAAATAAAAATAACCCCATCATCCGTCAGCAGATTCCGGGCCAGTCTCAGTCTGGGATACATCATGGACAGCCAGTCGCTGTGGAATTGGCCGTTGGATTCGGTGTTTTGAACAAGCCGGTTGCCTTCCTCGTCCACCTGCCCGGAGTCTTTTTCATAGTCTTTTTTGTCCTGTTTGAAATTGTCCCGGTAAACAAAGTCTTTGCCGGTGTTGTAGGGGGGATCGATGTAGATGCATTTGATTTTTCCCAGATACGATTCCTGGAGGATTTTCAGGGCTTCCAGATTATCCCCTTCGATATACACGTTCTCGGTTTCTTCCCAGTGTTTGCTTTCCCCTTTGCAGGGGCGCAGGATGTTGTCGGTGGGGGTGTTGGCCAAGGCCTGGGCTTGTTTCTTTCCCGGCCATGTCATTTGATAGCGTTCCTGTTCCTGGTTGATGATGTGATCTGCGAATTCTTGTCGAAGCACATCAAAATCGATTTGTTTTTCTGTTTTTCCGTTGACTTGTACTTCTTTTATCGCCGTCGGGAAATATTCTTCTATCGTTGCAATATTTGACTTGTTAAATGCGTTGCCATATTCTAGTTTTTCCGTCTTTTCCACCTCGTTTTTAGTATGATCAAGCGTTTACGGCTTCTTTTAGTATTTTTACACTTAGTCTTTCATAATATTGGAAAGAGTTTCTGAATCTATGAAATGCATCTCGAAGGTCGGGATCATAACTTAAGATCATATGTCTATTTTTTGACTTGTTATTCTCGTGTACCAATATTTTCCAATGTCATGTTCCAATTTCTTTCTCAGTTCCAATGAAATATATTCATGGCTTTCTCTTAAAAACAACCCAAATAAAAGAAACTCAGAAATTCTCTCATTGGAAATGGTTCTATTTGAGTTTTCTTTCCATGAGGATAAAAAAGTTCTGATACTTAAATCTCGATTCTACCAGAAAGTATAGCCTCTGTAAACAATCGGTTGTTCTGAATGAAAGCGCATCAAAAAACTTTTTTCTTTCCAATTGTCAAAATGCTCAAATGCGGTGGCGTTACAAGGTGTTTCTTCAATGACTCTTCCTGATGTTTTTTGGGTTATTCTTTCGTCCGTTTTGAGATAGGCGTGTGTCAATTCATGTAATAGGACAGCAGTAAACAATATCATAACATTTTCTGATTTTGAATTGGGAGCATACAAATTATTTTGAATATATTCATCGGAAATTTTTTCTATTTTTTCAAGGCATATTAAAATGACTGGCTTGTATGGGATTCCATCGAGTTCTGGCTCTTTAAGATACAAACCTATTGCTTGAAACTCCGTTTGCCGATCAGTCACGCATTCCTCTATTTGATTATAAAGATTTTTTTCAATATCGTTTATGGTTTTTCTGTGTATCCTATCTTTAAATCTTTTCTCTGTAGTATTCTCATATTCTTCTGATTCTCTCACTTCTTCTCTTGAATCTTCGTAAGATCTTTCTTCTGATAGTTTATTTCTGGTTTCCCCATAACTCTTCAATCTTTCATTTAAAACTTGCTTTTCCTTTTCATACATGAAAAAGATTTCCTTTAAGCAGCCTTCATTAAAATCTTTTAGTTTTTCTGGGGGATATATTTCGTCGATGGTCTTTTCGTTGACGAGATAAACCGGTACATGCACCGCAGTGGATGCCAAAAATCCCAAATGCCCCAGAGCATAATTGATTTGTTCCTGTGTGAGTTGATAAGCGCTGTTGTAATTTTCAATTCTCATTTTTCCTCCTGAGTGTGAATTTTCTTTCTTTCCGGGGGACAGGCCCGGCGATACGACAATCGCCGCTCCTGTCCCCACTACAACGAGTGCTCGTGCGAATGAAATAACGATGAATAGTTACAAAATCACACGTTTTGCAGTGGAATCATTTGATAACTTGTCCTAACAATTTTCAATCTCCTTTTTCAATCTCCTTAATTCCTGATTCATTTCCACTTTTCGGTTAAATTGCCGTTCTCGTTTGATCTTTTTTTCCAGTTTCATGATTTGCCGTTCGAGTTCCTGTCTCTTTTGTTCCCTCTGAACTGTTTGCTGTAAGTCTTCTTCTTGTTTGTAAGAGACTTTGGAGAGGCTTTTGATTAGGTTTTCGTACACCTGCTGCAAATGGATGCCTTGCAGGATTTCCCATTCAGCCAGGGCCTCTTTGGTGGTCCAGTCTGATTCGTGATAGCTGATGACTTTTTGTTGATGGGCTGTTCGTTGGTTTTTTTCTTTGTAGGCCATTTTCAGTTTGTGGTGTCCGTTGTAGGTTAGGATATACAGGATGGGATAGGGGATTTGTGTGTCGATCTTTTTCAGGATTTTTTCGGATAATTCCCTTTCTCTCAACGTTATTTCGAAAATTTGTATTTCTTCCACGTCTTTGGTGGGGCTGAGGTTGGTGGTTTCTTTGGAGAGTTTGTATTGCCAGTAGACTGATTCGATTTGCTCGATGAACAACCGTTTGAGGGGTTCATCTGCTCCGGTTTGTTCATAGAATTTCTTTTTGGGAATGTTTCGGCTGAATTGGGCTTTTTCAGGTAATTGGAACATAAGTCTGGCCTGCCTTTATTTGATCACCAAAAAGGCGATGAGCTCAAAGTCTTCCAGGCCTTTGATGGTGTTTTTCAATGCGGTGGTGCCTCCTGTTGTGAAGAGGCTGTTGATGTCTGTTTCTTCTTTGACTTGGATGATGGATTTGATAGTTTCTTCAAGGAGTGTGGAATATTTTTCCATTTTCCTGCCATCTTCAGTTTCCCGGTTGAATTGCTCGCATTTTTCTTTCAGCGGTTCGGTGTTACCTTTACAGAGTTTTCGGATGGTGTCCAGTGTTTCTTTGACTTCGATGTGGCTGATGATCAGTTCGGCCTGATCGCTGATGTAGGCGATGTAAAAGGGGTGGAGCCGGTTCTGGTTGTCGATGTTGATGTCATCGTTGATGTTTTTTAAGACAAAGATGACTCCCGGGATGATGCCCTCTCCCCGGTCTGATTCAACGATGGTGTGGAGTCCGTTGGGGAGTGTTTCCGGGGATTCGTTGTGGTGGATGTAGTGGATCAGGTCCATTCTGAATTCCGTGAGTCCCAGGTCAGTGATGGAGACGCCGTTGTTGATGTCTTCCAGTTCGATGACTTCTTCTTTCAACCGTTTTAGCTGGATTTCACGGTATTCCAGATCTTCTTTTTCTTCAGACAGGAGGTTTTCTTCTCCGGTGGCAGTCATGTCGGTGATGGTCATTCTCCGTTCCACTCGGCTTTTCAGGTTGATGTATTCTTCCATGGTCATGTCCGGCCAGAAGTTGACCAGTTGGATGTGTTCGTTTTTCGAGCCGATTCGGTCGATGCGTCCAAAACGTTGGATGATTCTGACCGGGTTCCAATGGATGTCGTAGTTCACGAGAAAATCACAATCCTGGAGGTTTTGCCCTTCGCTGATGCAGTCGGTTCCAATGAGGATGTCGATGTCTGTTTTCATATTGGGCGCCAGCAGGTTTCTTTCTTTGGCCATCGGGGCAAAATTCATGAGGATGGTGTTAAATTCGTTCTTGAGTTTGAGTGTGTTCTGATTTTGATCGGTTCCCACGATTTTGGCGGTTTCGATGTGGTAGTTGTTTTTTGCAAATTCCGATATGTTGTCGTACAAATAGGTTGCTGTGTCGGCAAATGCCGTGAATATGAGGATTTTTTTGTTTCCCGGGTTCAATGGTATGGCTTGTTTTTGGGCGATGAGTTGTTTGAGGGTTTCCAGTTTTTCATCATGTTCAGGTGTGATTTTCGAAACTTCTGTGTATAGGTGTTTCAGGAGCTCCAGGTCGGTTAGTAAGTCCCGCTGCCAGCTGATGGTGTCGGTATCCTTCAGGCTGATTTTGACCTTTTGGCCGATGAAATCGTCTGTGTCCATTTGTTCCAATTCTTCCTCGTTGATGTCATCCGCAAGTTCTTCGATGGATAAGGTGTTTCCCGGATATTTTCGATAGGTTTCGATTTTATCCAGCAGGGTTTGGATTTTGTCGGTAATTTTTTGGATTGTTTTCCTAAAGGAATAGACAGAGCTTTCCAGTCTTTTCAGCAAATTAATCCGCATGAGTCCCTGAAGGCTTTTTTCCCGGTCGTATTGGCTGAAGCTGCTTTTTCCTTCCTTAACGATGGTGTTATACATCTGTTCGTAGAGTCTGCGTTTACTGGGCAGGATGTATTTAAAGGGTGTGTACAGCGACAGGTTGAGCAGAGACAGTGAATCGTGGATGTCTTCCAGTTTGATCACGTCTTCTCTTTTTGTCAGCTGAATGAAGTAGGAGATGGGTTTTTCCCTTTTTGGAAAGGACCCGATTTCCTGCATGTCATAATATTTTTTGATGTGTTTTCTGGATCGGGCAATGGTGACGCTGTCCAATAATTCAAAGAAATCGTAATCCAGCCTTTCCTTAAGTCGTTTTCGGGTCCTCTCGGTTGCGGGGATCTTTGACCATTCGTTGAAGACGGTTTGTGCCCGTTTGAAGATTTCTGTGATATTCCTTGTTGTGGATAACTTTGCATTGATTTTATCCGGATCGCCTTCATAGGCTAGGGCCAGCTGGTTTTTTAGATCGTTGAACCGGTTGTTCACCGGGGTTGCCGACAGCATCAATACCTTTGTGTTGACGCCTGAGCGGATAACCTTGTTTAAAAGTCTTTGGTAGCGGGTTTGATGTTCTTTTCTGGCCACGTTGTTTCTGAAATTGTGGGATTCGTCGATGACCAGCAGGTCGAAATTCTCCCAGTTAACTCTGTCCAGCGGTATGCCGTTTGAGGTGCCTGAGTCTCTTGATAAGTCTGTGTGATAGAGTAGACGGTAGTTGAATCGGTCTTTTGATAAGATGTTGTTGGTCAATGGTTGAATATAGGTATTCCAATTGTCTCCTATTTTTTTGGGGCAAAGAACCAGTATGGTTTTGTTGCGAAGTTCGTAGTATTTGATAATTCCCAAAGCGGTAAAGGTTTTTCCCAATCCCACACTATCGGCAAGGATACAACCATTGTACCTTTCAAGTTTGTTAATGGCACCAATGACAGCGTCTTTCTGGAAGTCGTACATTCTTTTCCAGATTTCAGTATCTTTGAATCCGGTTGCCTCGTTAGGCAGGGTGTCTTCGTTGATGTCTTCCAGGAATTCATTGAAGATGTTATACAGGACTGGCTCAATGAGCTGGCTGAAAAGGAACATATAAACTTTTCCGGGGTGCTTCAGGAGGCTTTAAAAAAACGGTTAGGTGTTTGATTTATGATTCTTCTACGAAAACAAAAAAAGGGACCCCCTCCGCCTGAGCCGGCTCCCCCGAGGGGGGGAATAAAAGCAAAGTTTTATGAAGTCGCTATGAAATAAAACTTTGCTTTTATCGTCTAAATAGTAGAGTTATATAATTATAACTATTAGGAGGTATCATTTATGAAAACAAAGAAAAACTTATTGAAAACACTTGAAAATAATATTATTTATGTGGTTGATGAAAAAAACGGAGTAAAATGTGAGTACAAAAATGATTCAAACAAAGTTAGATGTTATGTTATAGAAGACAAAGGGTTAGATGAAACAACTGTCAGTGATGTAATTGAAAACTTCTGGGATTCGCAACCGGAATATTATAGAACAGATTACAATACCCTTATTTAAACAGGACAAACAACAAAACACCTTCCGAAAACCCGACTTTAAGTCGGGTTTTTTGATGGTATAATAACTCGAGAAACGGTGCGATGGTTTCTGTTTATAACATTTGGAGGAATGAAATTGAACGTAGACGGTATTACATTACAGGTTTTAATCAATGAGTTTTCTAAAGTACTGGATTCAACTTATCTAAAAAAGGTACAAATGCCCTCTTCGGGTCGGTTTTATTTTGAATTTAGCCATTCTATACTCTTTTGTTCACTATTATCATCAGATTGCTATTGTTGTTTGACGGATAAAAAGGAAGCCAGTCCCACACATCCTGAAGGCTTTATCATGTTATTGAGAAAATATCTAAACGGGGGCAGACTTAAAAGGGTTTCCCAAATTGGTACAGACAGAATTATGAGCCTTGAATTTACAAAACGGGATGAAATAGGTGATATTATTACTTTTACAGTTCATCTTGAAATGATGGGAAGAAACTCCAATCTGATTTTAACAGACGAATTCGGCCTCATCATCGATGTTTGGAAACGTACAATCACACAAACCCGCTCGCTTATCCCAGGTGTTACTTATGAACCCTATCTTGCCAATGGAATTGCCCTTACTGAATATGAAGAAAGGGGACTGGACTTTCTCATCGCACAAATCTCCAAAGCCGTCCCACATCAGAAATTGAGCAAATTTATACAAAGTCAATTTCAAGGAATTGGTCGGCAAAACCTGGAAGAAATTGTTTTTCGGTTGGATTTAAACAAGAATACTCCATTATCCGATTTAAAGGATGAGCATATCCTGGCATTACATGAAATACTGATGACCATTTTTAATGAGTTGAAAGAAACTGCTCTTTATGTATATGAAAACGAGGATCAGAAATCGCTCATCTCACCCATGCCTTTACTGTATGCCCTTGAGATGGATTACAGGGTTTCTAAAATGGAGCCCTCAAAGGCCTTGGAAATGGTCAACGGAAAAGTCAGGTTACATTCCAAGCTTTCGGAAAAGAAGAAGAAGCTTGTGAAAACTTTGGAGAAAGAAATGAAAAGGGCTCAATCGAATATCGAAAACTTGGAAAATGACTTGAAGGAATCTTCCAAGGCTGATCAATTGCAAAAAAATGCAGAACTGATCATGGGTAATATATATAAATTTGACACAAAGAAGAATTACGAAATCATCGATGTAACCGATTGGAAAACCGGTAAAGAGATAAGAATCGAGTTAGATAAAAAGTACAATCTGGCAACAAACACCCAACGGCTTTTTAAGAGAGCATCAAAGCTTAAACGTCGTGAGGAAATTGTTCAAAAAAGGCTTCGAAAACTTAACCGTCGTATCTTTTATCTTGAGGGCATTTATGATGCCCTTGAAAACACGGAAACTATTGAAGAAATGGAAGAGATTCAAACTGAAATGAATGAAAACAAATTGTTGCCAACAGCCAAACAAACAAAGAAGGGTAAGGGAAAAAGCAAACGGGAGAGTGATTTTAGGCGTTTTCAGTACAAAGGATTCGAAATAGTAGTTGGAAAAAACAACAAGCAAAACGATCGGATTTGTCACCAGTATTCCAGGGAAGAATTGTGGTTTCATGCTCAAAAGATACCCGGTTCTCACGTTATCATTAATTCTGCCGGCAGAGAGGTGCCTGAAGAAGTGAAGGAAATGGCTGCCAAATTGGCTGCCAGATTTTCCAAAGGCAAGATTAGTACAAAGGTTCCGGTAGACTATACAAAACTGAAATATGTTAAAAAGCCCAAAGGATCACCCCCAGGCTTTCGTTTGTACGACAACTTTAAGACATTTGTAGTTGATCCTGTTAGAGAATTGGATCAACTTGAAGAGTCATGAAAAAACAAGGGATTGATTGTATTGCCTGAATTTTCTATTCATTCAACAAAATTCAGTAAATTATTGGATTTTTGCAATAAACTCACAGGTTCCGAAAAAAATAAAAAGGTTGTTCATTTCTTTTACAACAACGGTTTGAAATTGTACGCATCTGATGGATGTTTGGAAACGGTTTTTAAACTAAAACAGGATGTTCAGGATTTTTCAGGAGCCTATGCCTTATCCATCAAAACTTTAAAGTTGTTTATAGAAGCGGTGGAAGATCAGGACATCAATTTTAGATTTGAAAAAGAAGGGATACAAGTCAAACAGAACACTGAACAATTATCGGTGAATAACGCCCCCCGGAAAACCATTCCTCAGCAAGGGGTTTTCAGTTTATTGGGGGATTTTCAAACCAATGAATTTTTATCCGGGTTGGATTTTGCAACGGTTCATATGCCTGAAAACGATGATTGTTATTTGTTTGTCTTTGACGGGATCTTGTATGTCTTAACCGTATATGACAAGGTTTTTTGCATCTATAACACCCAATTGCCCTGTAAGAATACCGAAGCCGCCGTTCCCTACCAAAGTGTAAGGCATTTGATCAAGGCCCTGGGGCTGTTGAAAACCGATTCGTTTCGACTGGGAGAATCTGCTCTTCAAGAGAGGATCGGTTTTCAAACCAGTGGAAATCTCACTTCCATTTGTTCCAGAAACCTGGAGACAATGGAAGGTGAACGAGTGCTAAAATTAATTCAGCTTTATAGCCGTTTTCAACCGGTGCATCGTATCAACCGTGAGATATTAAAAAAAGGAGTGACCAAGGCAGAAAGGATCTCGCCTAATTTGCCCATTAAAATGGTTTTAAAATCAAGACAGCTAAAATTTGAGCTTCAATCACCGTCATTTTATTATTCGG
Source organism: Thermotogota bacterium (assembly GCA_034659095.1). GTDB lineage: Bacteria > Thermotogota > Thermotogae > MWEM01 > MWEM01 > JASUTC01. Next base: position 16,358 of record JAYEGQ010000322.1, on the reverse strand, counting down.
CGATCGATGAGATTGAGCCTTATTCTGAGGAATCAACCGGGCAAATGACAAGCGAAGATGTTTTGGAGCTGCTTTTCTATGGTAAATATTTAAAGTCGGCTTTGTCTCGTATCACAACTAATGTGATAACCATCTATCGATATGAGGGTTTTACGGCCTTTGGAGATTCAGAGAAGCAAAAAATGATTGTATTGACGGACGTCATATAAACAGAAAATGAAACTGCATGTTTAAAGGGAGATGGTAGAAAATGTATCAATGGACGGAATTCAAAAAAGAGTTGGAAGAATTAAAAGAAAAAGGTCTTTACACAAACATCCGAACCTTAGAAGGTCCTCAAGGTGCCTGGCTTAAAATCAACGGCAAAGACGTTTTAAACATGTCTTCGAACAACTATCTTGGTTTGGCCAATGACAAGGATTTGGTGGAAAAATCCATCGATGCCATCAAACATTGGGGAGTAGGGCCCGGAGCGGTTAGGACTATTGCAGGAACCATGAGTCTGCATACCCAATTGGAAAGAGATTTAGCAGATTTTAAGAATGTTGAAGCGACGATCATGATTCAATCAGGATTTTTGGCGAACCAGGCCGTTGTTCCAACTGTTATGGGAAAAGAAGATGCCATCCTTTCCGATGAATTGAACCATGCCAGTATCATCGATGCGGTTAGATTAACTAAATCCAAGCGTTATGTTTGGAAGCACAAAGACGTTGAAGATTTAGATGAAAAATTAAAAGAAGCCGAAAGGGACGGTGCTGTTAAGAAATTAGTCATCACCGATGGTGTTTTCAGCATGGACGGAGACTTAGCACCATTGCCTGAAATTGTCAAAGTATGCAAAAAGTACAACGCCATTCTTATGGTAGACGATGCACATGGTGAAGGGGTTCTGGGAAGTCATGGTCGTGGTATAGTCGATCATTTTGGATTGCACGATCAGGTGGATATTGAAGTAGGAACACTTTCCAAGGCATTTGGTGTTATTGGTGGATTTGTAGCCGGGAAAAAGGTCCTCATCGATTATCTCAAACAAAAGGCCAGACCTTTCCTCTTTAGCAGCTCCTTAAGCCCGGCTGATACCATGGCAGCCATTGAATCTGTTCGTAAACTGAAGGCATCGGATGAACTGGTGAAAAGACTGTGGGAGAACGGCGATTACTTTAAAAAAGAGATGAAGGCATTGGGATTCGATACGGGTGAATCAGAAACCCCAATCACACCGGTTATGCTGTATGAAGCACCTGTTGCTTCAAAATTCAGTCAAAAACTCCTTGAAAAAGGTGTGTTTGCCCAGTCTATTGGTTTCCCCACGGTTCCAAAGGGGAAGGCAAGGATCAGAGTCATGATCAGTGCTGCCCATTCGAAGAAGGATTTGGACTTTGGAATCAAGGCCTTTGAGGAAGTGGGGAAGAAATTGAAGGTTATATCAAATGCCGTCGATTCTCCTGGTCAGCCTTAATAAAGGCATTAATTTCACTGGAGTGCTTGATCAGCAGATAATACCAATAGATGCCAATGGTAATCACTGTTAACAGCATGACTAACAGAAAATTTCTGGGTTTTATCTGGTTCATATAGCGGTATTTGGCCGGGAGGAGTATGCTGTAGAAATGGTTTTTGGCCATTTGCAGATTCTTTTCCGTGTTAAAAATCATTTGAAGAAAGATGCCCAGGAAGATAAAGGATGCCAGGTTGAGATAGATGGCGTACCTTCTGGAGATGCCTCCAAAGATATAGAGTAAGACGTAAACCCAGAACCAGAACATATCGATCTTGGATTTCTTGAGTTTATTGATATAGTCGGAAACGGTGACTGATTTGAAAAAGCCATTTTTTGATTCGTTCATGTATTTGAGGATATTTAGGCTGTTGTTGATGTTGGTGTTGAGGACTTCCATCCACTGAAACATCAGCCAAACTTGCAATATGCCTGTAATGGCATATAGCAGTCCTCCCACAAGGGGGACCAAAAACAACATGATACTCAGGATTCCAAAGCCGATGATAAAAAATGCGACAATCTCGTTGACCTCGGTTTCTTTGGAGAATTCCAGTCCGGGTAGTTTTGAGTCACACTTTAGTTTATAAGAACATTGTGAGCAATAAACGGCATCTTCTTCATTTTCGTGCCCGCATTTCGGACATATCATAACATCACCTCTTATTTCTATAATAATTCATTTCTATTTTTTTTCTGAATAATTTAGAGTTTTTCAATAAAACTCGAACACCACTTAAAACAATAATATCCCAAACCCACCCCGTCAGCTATCGCTGCCACCCCTCCCAAGAGGGGATTTTGGAGTTGTAGGGGTTTTCTGAGTGTTTAGTTTATTTCAAACGATCATATAACGATACGATTTCTTCTTGTTCTCCGGTTCTTTCGTTGATGCATGCTGCTGGTTTTTGGGTCATGGATATTTCGCAAAGGGCATCATCTTCGGTGGGATAGGGGCCGTATTCGTTGCGGATTAGGTCTTTTTCGTGCATGGACCAGATGATCTTATACCAATTGGGGCCTTTTTTTATGCAGTAACGATCATCTTCTTCAATACCGCCCTGTCGGCGAAATTTCCTTAAAGCCATTGCCCGTTGTGACAGTTCCCGGTGAATTTCTTTCAGGATGCTTTCATAGGGATACTGTATTTCCTTTTCGGGATAGGTATGGTAATACCAGCTCATTTGTTTGTTTTCGATGATACCCGCACTGGCGTAATGCGACACCAAAGTGTACCCCATTATCTCTAAGATATCCGGAAATTCTTTAATAACAAATTCTCTGAACGTCATAGTATCAACTCCAAGCTCTAAGGACTATGAAATAGTATACAACCCGCCGCAGGGAGAAAATTGCTTATACTCACAATTTTCGAAATGATCCTTTATCTCCTCTGCGATGAAATAACTTTCCTCATCATCCCAAAGTTCCAAATGTTTTTTCTTGTACAGATCGTGGTCTTCTTTTCTTTTAAAAGAGACATCAAAGATGTACATTCTGCCGTCTTCTTTTTTTAAAAGGGACAGGTATTGCCTAATGATTTCGATTTTCTCCTGTAAGTTAAAATGATGCAAGACATAACCGGCCAGGATGATGCTGAATCTAGCGCGCTTGATTTTTTCTGAAATGCCTGTTTTTAAGTCTTGTTGGAATAAAAAGGCGCTGGGCATCTTTTCTTCGGCAATTCCCAGCATTTTGTCTGAGAAATCAAATCCGTAGCATTGTGCACCGTTTTGATAAAACTTAGACAGCAAGAAACCGGTCCCAACACCCATTTCCAATACTTGGGTTGAGTGGGTGATTCTGATACTTTTAATCAAATTGTCTAAGGCCTTTTCATAACCTGAAAAGGGAAATCCTTTTCCAATGACGGATTGATCGTATTGATTGGACCATTTGTCGAACAATTCTTTTTTCATCATCAACCTCCAGGGGCTTTTTATTATTTTATCATGATATAATCTTGAAAACAACATAGAAGGTAAAGGAGATGAATTGTAGTGTCTGAACGATCTTATATAGCCGCCATTGATCAGGGAACAACCAGTACCAGAACCATCATTTTCGATGATAAGCTGGAAATTGTGAATATTTCACAAAAGCCTTTCAAGCAGTTTTATCCTCAAGATGGTTGGGTGGAACAGGATGCAGAGGAGATTTACAGAACGGTTATCGCCACTTTGACTCAAGCAATTGATGAAGCGGGACTGGAATTTCATGAAATTTCCGCCATCGGTATAACCAATCAGAGAGAAACGGTAATCGCCTGGAATAAAGAGACAGGCGATCCTCTTTATAACGCCATCAATTGGCAATGTAGAAGAACGGCCAAACGATGTTTGGAGCTCAGGCCGCAGGAATATATGATTCATGAAAAAACCGGGTTGATTGTCGATCCTTATTTTTCAGGAACAAAAATGGAATGGCTCTATAACAACGTCCCCAAAGTAAGGATAGCCGCAAAATCGAAAGAACTTGCTTTTGGCACTATCGATTCATGGCTAGCCTATAAACTCACAAAGAAAAACGTGCACGTTACGGATTATTCCAACGCTTCAAGAACCATGCTCTTTAATATTCATACACTGGATTGGGATAATGATTTGTTGGAACTTTTTTCAATTGAAAGAGAGTGGCTTCCCAAACTCGTGGATACATCCGGGATTTCGGGATACAGCAAAGAAGGGATTCCCATTGCCTCTATGGTTGGAGACCAACAAGGGGCATTGTTCGGCCAGATGGCCTTTGAGAGGGGGATGGCGAAGTGTACCTATGGTACTGGAGCCTTTTTGCTCATGAACCTAGGATCTGAAGCTATTTTATCCGGCCAAAGACTGTTAACTTCGGTTGGATGGAAAATTGGAGATGAAATCAACTACGCCATGGAAGGCTCTTTGTTCATGTGTGGTGCGGCAATTGACTGGACCGTGGATAATTTGAAATTAGCTAAATCTGCTCCTGAAACGGAAGACCTTTCTTATAAAGTGCGAGATAACGGTGGTGTTTACTTTGTCCCAGCACTTTCCGGGTTAGGTGCGCCCCATTGGGATCCAAATGCAAGGGGTCTTTTTGTGGGGATGACACAGTCAACGAAGAAAGAACATCTGGTCAGATCAGTACTGGAAGGGATCTGTTACTCTGTCAGAGAATTGTTTGACACCATGGTGAGTGAATGCCATATTCCCTTGAAGGAATTGAGGGTGGATGGCGGCGTTAGTAAAAATCAGTTCATACAGGAATTCCAGTCTACTCTACTGGGAAATACGGTTACAAGGCCTGAAAATACCGAAACAACCGCTACCGGTGCCGCAATTCTGGCAGGACTTGCAACAGGCGTTTGGAAGGATAAAACAGATGTTTTGGCCTATTGGAAATCACAATCTTCTATGTCCCGTGGAAAAGATGAACAAGTGGAGGCATTCTATACAAAATGGAAAACAGCAGTCAAAAGATCTCAAAATTGGGTTTAGATTTATCTAAAGAGTTTTCAGGCCTGACTCTTCCGGAATTTAATGAAATTGCCAAAGCCTTTGCAAAACGACTAAAAGGTGGAGAAACGGTCCTGTTTTTTGGTGATTTGGGCAGTGGAAAGACGACATTCATCCGCTCAATGATGGAACATTTCAACGTAGATCCCAGTGAGGTCCGCAGCCCCACATTCAATATTGTCAATACCTATCAGACCGATGGCAATGTTGTTTATCACATTGATGTTTACAGAATAACAGCTGATGAATTATTTGAATTGGGTTTTTACGATTATCAAAAACAAAACAGTATCTTGTTGATTGAATGGGCTGAAAAAATCGTGGATGAAATTGAACCTCCCGATTACTTAATTTCCCTTGCAATCAATGAAGAAAACATGAATACCAGGGATTTACAAATTCATAGCGGGAGTGAAGGATAATGTTAAAACAAGTTTATGAAACGAAAACTACAAAAGTATTTAAGGCTGTGTTGCCCCCAGTAGGGGTAAATACTTATCTTATATATCAAAAGAGTCATTTGTTTATCGTTGATCCCGGGATTGGCTGTTCAAAGCTACCAGAAATCAATGACATTCCTTATGATGAGGTTTCATTGCTGATCACTCACTCTCATTTTGACCATATTACCGGAATCGATGAATTTCCCGGTAGCAAAATTCTCATTACTCATGAGGCTTTACCGGGCTTAAAGGATTCTTGTGTCAATTTGTCAGGAGACTTTGGCGGTGGAACAACTGTTGTACAGAACAACAATATCCAAATCCTTTCCCAAGGAGAAAATACTGTTATTGATTGCACGTTTCAGGTAATGATTTATCCCGGTCATACTCATGGAGACACTGTTTTCGACTTTGGCCCTTTTATATTTACCGGCGATTTTGTTTTTTGCGATTCCGTTGGTAGAACGGATTTCAGGTTTTCCGATACCGACCTAATGAAAAAATCATTGGCTAAATTCAGACAATATCTTTTAGAAAAAGATCCAACGACCCTCATTCTTCCTGGACACATGGGTGTATGTACTGTTAAAAAACTTTTAGATAACAACGCCTTTCTTTCCGTTTATTAAAAAAGTGAACATACTTTTTTCTGCACTGCAGAACATGCGTTTTTGACAATAGTCAATATTTGTGCTATTATGGTAGTGATGATGAAGCAAATCATATTTTCTAGTTTTTTCTGTAGTTTTCTGCATTTTTTATTCATTTTCTTAAAAATAAAAAGAAAATAGTTTTTTTTTGCTTAAAGGAGGTTATTAATGGAGTTTTTCGAATATATCTTCGATAACGGAGAACGTATACTTTTTGAGCTTCTAAGGCATCTTCAAATCATTGGAATAGCACTTCCCATAGCTATCGCCATAGGGGTGCCAGTTGGTATTGCCATTTCAAATCACAAGAAAACGGCAAATGTTGTCATCTATATTGCAAGTGTTTTGATGACAATTCCTTCTCTTGCCCTGTTTGGATTTATGGTTGCCCTTTTGGCGCCATTTAATGCTGGAATTGGTGTTCCGCCTGCCGTTATCGCAGTCGTTGTCTATTCTTTGTTGCCTTTGATTAGGAATACGCTTGTTGCTATTCGAGAGGTAGACCCTGCAACGGTTGAAGCGGCAACCGGTATGGGAATGACAAAAACGCAGATTTTGTTTAAGATTCGTTTGCCTTTGGCAGTTCCCATTATCATGGCGGGTTTGAGGAACGCAGCAGTTATGGGGGTTAGTGTTACTACCATTGCTTATCTGATTGGTGCTCGAGGATTGGGATATTTTATCTTCTCAGGTTTAAGTAGATCAAGGCTGATAATGGTTCTCGTGGGCGCCATTCTTGTTGGAGCCCTTGGGATTGGAACGAATTATGGGTTGTTGAAATTGGAAGAGTTGCTGACTCCAAGGGGAGTAAAGCTCTCGAGATCAAAGGAGTGAGACGATGCAGATAAGACTTGATAATTTAACAAAAGAATATGATAATGGCGCGTTTAAAGCCGTGGATGGTATTTCCTTAACATTAGAACAATCAAAGCTTACTGTTTTAATCGGACCATCCGGTTGTGGAAAGACCACAACGTTGAAAATGATAAACCGATTGATCGAAAGAACAGGCGGTGACATTTTATTTGATGAGAAATCCATTGATGATATGGACCGCATTCAGCTGAGAAGGAAAATAGGCTATGCCATACAAAATATTGGTTTATTTATTCACATGAGTGTTTTTGATAACATAGCCGTAGTTCCGCGTCTTCTTAAATGGCCTGAACAGAAAATCAAAAACAGAGTTGAAGAACTCCTGGAACTGGTAAATCTGGATCCTGGAGTGAACATGTATAAATATCCGGCACAGCTTTCAGGAGGTCAAAAACAGCGTATTGGTGTGGCACGATCCCTTGCGGCTGACCCGGATGTCATTTTGATGGATGAACCCTTTGGTGCTATCGACCCAATCAACCGAGAGAAGTTGCAGGATGCCTTTATTGAGATTCAGGAGAAGATAAAAAAAACCATCATTTTTGTTACCCACGATATCCGTGAAGCAATCAAACTGGGCGACAAGATCGTCATCATGGACAACGGTCATATCGTTCAATACGACGATACCATCAACGTGGTCAACCAACCGGAGAATGAATTTGTTGAAAGTCTTCTGGGATCGGACAGAGCCTTAAAAGGATTGGAAATGCTGCGTGTAAAGGACAATTATATCAAAGATTTCGTATCCATTAATGCCGAGGAAGTCAAAACAGTGGGCACAGCTCTTGAATACATACAAAAAAAAGAAAAAAGTTATGCCTATGTGGTGGGCAAAAAGGGGATACTCCTTGGATATTGTACCACCGAAAGACTTAAGAAAAGGGACAAACATGATGACTTGAATGAAAATGTTAAAAAAACTGAATCCGTACAGCCTTATTCGAATTTAATGGAAGCCATCATCACGATGGTGGAATCCGGATTGACGAGCTGTCCTGTAGTTAATTCAAAAGATCAATTACTGGGAATCATCAGATTCAAAACGCTTGTTGATATCATGAGTTCTTTCGAAAAGTCGGAGGAGTGATATCGTGGAACTCTTTTCGTATTTTCTTAATAACATTCCTAATATTCTGGAAAAGACCTGGCAACATTTTTATCTTTTCCTCATATCCTGGTCCATTGCGGTAGTCACCGGGATTTTTATAGGTGTCATTTCCACCAGGCCGGGAAAAGAAAAGATCGGAAGGTTCGTATTATCCATAACTGGTGCTACTCAGGCTGTCCCCAGTACGGCTGTGATTGCGTTGGTTTTCATTTTTATGGGTATTGGTGCATTACCGGCTATGTTTGCCCTGTTTATATATTCACTTGTGCCCATTACCTTTAATACGGCCTCAGGGTTAATGAACGTATCTCCGGATATGAAGGAAGCGGCAATGGGTATGGGAATGACAAAAACACAGATCTTGTTTAAAGTTGAATTGCCCACTTCAATTCCCGCAATTGCATCAGGGATTCGTACTGCGGCTGTCATCAATATCGGAACGGCTGCCGTTGCAGCCATTATTGGAGCCGGAGGATTGGGAGAAATCATATTTATTGGATTAAGGCTGATGGATGTATCACGTATATTTGCAGGTGCTTTACCGGTAGCATTGCTTGCGCTTGCTGTGGATGCCTTGTTGGCATTACTTGAAAAGAAAATTATGTCAGATGGACTCTTATTGAGTAAGGAAAACTGAAGAATTAACGGAGGTGTATGTTTTATGAGAAAGTTTTTAATTTTGTTAGTGGCAGTCGCTTTGCTGTTTTCAATCGGATTTTCAGCGGACAGATTATCAGTAGGTGCTAAGAACTTCACAGAACAGTATATTGTAGGAAGCATGATCAGCCAGCTCTTGGAAGCAGAGGGCTTTAGAGTATCGGAAGATTTCGGTATGAGTTCTTTTGCCGTTAGGACAGCTATGACAACCGGACAGATTGATTTGTACCCGGATTATACCGGAACAGCATGGACTGCTTATCTTGATCAGGAAAGTGTAGTCAGAGATCCTATCGAACTGTATAACAAAGTAAAAAAAATGGACCTGGAGCAAAACGGAGTCGTTTGGCTTGATATGTTCCCCTTTAATAACACTTATGCGTTAGCTGTTACCAATGAAACGGCAAAAGAATACAACCTTAGAACGATTGATGATCTTGCAGACCTTGTTAATTCAGGTGAAGATTTGCTAATGGGGATAGACTTTGAGTTTTACGAACGAAATGACGGCTTCTTTGCCATGGCAGAGACATACGGTATGGAAGTTGAGAAAAGGGATGTAAAAACGATGGAGATCGGAATGACCTATGAAGCCATATCCAGAGACAACATTCAAGTGGCGATGGTTTTTTCCACAGATGGAAAACTCGAAAAGTATAATTTGACGGTTTTGGAAGACAACAAAAACTTTTTCCCGTTCTACAATTTAGCAGTCACACTTAAAGAAGAAGTCTACGAAAAGTATCCTGAGATCGCTGAAATAGTCAAACCATTAAGTCACTGTCTGAGCGATAATATCATGAGACGTTTAAACTATTTGGTAGACGCCGAAGGGAAAGAACCCGATGAAGTCGCTCAACAATTCCTTCAAGGTCTGGGATTATTGGACTAAAGGATAAAAGGAAATAAAAAAGCTGCCCTTTGGGCAGCTTTTTTATTGTATTCTTGTGCTTTCATGAACTCCAAATCACCAATCCACCAACTGAACCAGACCTTTACAGGTAATTAACAAATCCAAAGCGAATTCCCGGATACCCTTCCCAAAGACTCTCGTCTTCAAGTGAGCTAGCTTTTCAAGAGCAGTTTCAAGTTGGGTATTTGCCCGGTGAATGTCTTCTATTTTCTGTGATGGGGGATGTTCATCCCGATAAACCAATTCGATTTCCACGAGCGCTTGAGCCATATCTTGCATCAGTTGTCCGTAATAATTGAATTCGGCTAACCAGGGGATGATGTCAATTTTTAGCTGATCGTCGATATGTCCTGCAATCTTGTCATGTGCTGCGCAGACCTGTTGGCCGGTTTTGTTCAAAAATTCTGCCATTAAACTGAGTGTTCCCTTTTTCTTGAATTCCTCGAGTTTTTTTATCATGTGTATCGTAATTTCTGGGTCTCCAGGTTTTAAGGGACTGGCATCGCAGGCCTTTGAAAAGAGCAGAAACTCTTGGGCAATCTCAGGATACATCTCTTTAAATGTATTTATTATGGCTCTATCCGGATCGTACTGTTCAGGATCGTTTAGATAAAAGCCAATATTCTTGAGTACGGGCATAGAGGCATAGGCTTGATTCATGGGGTTGACAACAAAGCCTTCTGAAAACTGTTCTAATTGACCATCACGCCCGCTAAAACGGCCGATATGCAATTCAGGCACCATACTGGCATCGTTTACCGGGAAATTATCCCAGTAAAGCGGTTTTCGCCTAAAAGCCTTTTCAGTCATTTTCGCATTCTCGACAGTCAACTTTTCCGAACACACCTGAGGACCCGTCCACATAATCCGGATCTGATCGTTGAGTTTTTCTCCCAACGTGTAATGATAGTCTGTTACTTGTTCCCCGTGATAAATTGTGGGGCATAGTATGAATTGTAAGCCTTCAACTTCATGAGTAAGCGTCTCAAATAATCGGTTGGTAAAATCCGCTTGGGCATGAGCGAGCGATTGATAGTTGCTTTTATCACTTTCATGAATCAGCTTTTCGGGGATATCGTCCAAAAAGAGTGAGATGGTCCGTGTTCCCATTGTAGTAAATCTTAAAAATTTTTCCTTTAAAATCTGTAAGTCATGCTCATCAGAATATACCAGAGATAGACCGGGGCTGACGGCCATGGAAACTTCCACATCTGACCTGTTCCCCGCTTCAATCAGTTCTTTAAAGCGTTGCTCAAACTCAGAGTCATACATATTGCGCCATTTGTCACGGTGTAACAAATCAGCTTTGGGAGCATATATATAAAGGTTATAACCTTCTTGACCCATAAAAGAGATAATGTCTTTTCTTTCTTCCCAAGTCCAGGGCCTGCCGTAAAAACCCTCCACGACTCCTTTGATTTTAAATGTGTTCATATTTTTCGCCTCTATTAGATATCAGCCTTTGACGCCACCTTCCACAAGGCCGGATATGATTTGTTTCTGAAAGATCAGGAATATTATTATAACAGGAATACCTGCAATTGTTGAAGCGGACATCATTCTTGGCCAATCGGTTTGATTTAGCTTCTGATACATGGCCAACCCAACTTGAACCGTTCGCATGCCTTTTGAATTGGTCATAACCAAAGGATAAAAGAGGTCATTCCAAATCGTAATAAAGGTGTTGATCCCAAGAACAGCCATAGCGGGTCCACTCAATGGCATAATAATGCGAGTGAATATTTGAAAATCGTTGGCTCCGTCTACATATGCCGCTTCATCGAACTCGGATGGCAATTGCTCAATATATTGACGCATCAGAAAGATTCCAAATGGTGTCACCAGGAAAGGGAAAATGAGAGCCATATACGTATCAATCCATCCCAGGTTTTTCATCAGAATAAAAACGGGTATAATGGTTACCTGTGGAGGGATCATCATAGTGGCCAAAACTAATGAAAACAGAACTTCTTTTCCCCGGAATCGTTTTCTTGCAAAGGCATAGGCAACCATAGAGCAAAACACCAGATTACCCAGTACAACAATTAAAGAGATCAACGAGCTATTAAACATGTATCGGGCAAAATCCTGTTCCTTCCAGACGGTGATAAAATTGGACAAGGTTGGAAATCTCAGTTTGGATTGAATATCATCCACAACCAATTCTTGCCCCAGGGCATCTTCAGGCGGGGCAATGATAAACTGTACCTGGGAGATATGTCCGATATTGACGGTTTCAAACCGTTGGGGGTCAAAATCAATTCTCAGTTTTTCCAATCCATCATGAGTAATCCTTTGAAGGGGAATTTTTTCCTCAACATCGTTGATGTCCTTTAAACCCAAGTACAGTTGAGAGTTTTCTGGAGCACTGATATAAAGGGATAAATGTCCAACCAGGTTCATGTCGTTATCGCCGGTAAACGCTGCAACCCCATATTCCTTTCTCGGATCCTCAATGGTGATACTTAAGGCTTTACTATCGCCATTTGGTAATTCTTTTAGTTCAAAGTCACGGGTTCCGATGGTTTTCATCTTTGTCCTCAAATAGATGGAGCTGGATTCAAAGTCCAACAACGATCTTTCCGTAATCAGGTGAAAAAGATCGCCTTGTGGAATGACAGAGGTGAAAAACATCATGAAAAGGGGCATCAAGGAGATCAACAGCAATAATATCAGTAGGGTAAATAACCATTTCCCGCCAACGGTTCTTTTCTTCATACACGAGCACTCCTGAGCAGATATTTTTGAATCAGGGTGACAATCATAATCATGATCAGCAGGATATAAGCAATCGCAGAACCATAACCCATGTCAAACTGCCTGAAAGCCACTTGATACAGATAATGCACAATGGTTTGAGTTGAATTTCTTGGCCCCCCACCTGTCATGGTGTAGATTTCACTGAAGATTTGAAAAGAACGAATAGTGTTGATGGCGATTACAAAGAATAAAGTGGGACGAATATAGGGGAGCGTGATTTTCAATGCAATTTGTGTGTTGGTTGCACCATCAATTCTAGCTGCTTCGTAAAGCTGTTCAGGTACATTTTGAAGTCCTGCGTAGATAAGAATAAGATAATATCCAAATGCCGCCCAGACATCCATGATCATAATGGATAAAAGCGCTGTTTTTGGGGACGCCAACCAACTTCGCGCTTCCATTTGAAAGCCCAGAACATTTCCCACTGTATTGAATAATCCGTTGGAACTGTACAGATATATCCATATCGTAGAAATAACCACCATGGAGATAACGGAAGGCAGAAAAAAACCTGCTTTGAAAATCCCATTTTTCTTCAACCGTTTACTGTTTAGTAAAAGCGCCAGTAAAAGTGCAATACCTGTTGTGAAGGGAATTGTTCCCACAACAAATATAAGTGTGTTTCCTAAAGCCTTTAAAAACACCTCATCCTGAAGGGCCTTGATGTAATTACCCAATCCCACAAATTTCATCTCCGGATTCAAACCGGAATAATCAGTGAAACTGGTGAAGAAAGAATAGATAATAGGAAATGCATTAAAGATCGCAAAAATAATAAGCCAAGGTGATAAAAAAGCAAAAATCACCCATCTCTGCCTTGCCTTCCGTGTCAATGTTTTACCTCCGTTGTTCTTTGTGTTTTTGGTTTTTGAACGTAGTAATTCAAAATAGAATTAAAATTAATTTGAGATAACAGGAAAAATTAAAGCCTTTCAAATTCCCTTTTGGGAGGGCTGGAGTTGAGAGACACTCCTTAGAAGTTTTGTTCACAAAACTTCATACACTTTAAAGAGGGGTGGGTTTACACATACTAACGTTCACATCACATTTACCGATATTCTCCTAAAACCCGCGTCAGTAAAACATTCCATGAATTTTCTTTAGAAATTTCTAGGAGTGCTTCTCAACTCCACCCCTGTAACTCCTCTACTGCTGATCCAATAATTCCTGAATCTGTTGATTATACTTATTCAATGTCTCTTTTACAGGAGCTTGATCGAGAATCAGCGCCTCTACAGCTTCGGTAACTTTTTCCTGTATTTTTGTCCACTGTGGTGTTGGTGGTACGGGCACTGCTGTGGCGTTTTGTTCAAAGAAGACGTATTCCAAGGGATGATCGTCAAACCATGGGTCTTCTTCTGCTGTGATGTTGGATGGGAAGACAGCCGGGTATCCTTTTGTTACACGCATGGCAACATCGGGATCCACAAGATATTCAACCAATTTCAAGGCTTCTGCCCTGTTTTCGCAGTTTTCGGGTATGGTGAGTATTTCTCCGCCTGCAAATGAAGCGTGGAAACCATTTTCATTATCTGGTTTTGGAACAAAAGTGACAAGGAACTTGGTTTCCGGATAGGATGTGAACAAGGCTGAAATCTGATGGGCTCCCCCGACAACCATACCAATATTTCCGTTTCCGAATGAATCCATTAAGTCATCCTGTTTGGTCATGATGGCTTGTTTGGAAAGATTCTGATAAAATTCCGCAGCCTCAACCACTTCTTGTGTATTAAACAAAGCAGTTTTAAGATTTGTAGAGACGACCTTACCGTTATTACCCCAAACAGCCGGAAGGAACCATTCCTGCCATGGGGAATATGGTTCGCTGGAAGCCAGCCCGAAACCATATACATCATCAGACAAAGCGTTGATCTTTTTTGCAGCTTCAAGCACATCATCCCAAGTAGCCGGTGGGTTGGCAGGATCCAATCCTGCTTCTTCAAACAAGTCGATGTTGTAGAACATGGCCCTTGTTCCCAGTAACCATGGAACACCCCATACATCGCCTTTATAGCTTGCACTGTTCCATCCTACGATATCCTTGTTGATTTCCATAATCCAGTTCATGTTTGAGAGGACACCCTCTTCAGCGAAGTTGGCAACCCATGTATTTCCCAGTTCCAGGACATCCGGAGCAGCATCGGCTGCAAATGCCGTAACGATCTTATCAAAACCGTTTGCCCATGACAGTTGAACGAATTCAACTTCAATATCCGGATTGGCCGTTTCAAATTCCTCCACAACCTGTCTACCGGTTTCATCATCCATCATAAATTGCCATAACACCAATTTTGTTTTTGCCATTGAAACTGTCACAATCAACATCAATGCCAAAAGAAAAACAACGAACTTCTTACTCATAAAAAAACACCTCCGATTGGTTTGTACGGGATTTCACATCCCGAACTCTTTATTGTTGCAAGATTTTTAAAGCCCATTCATAATTAGTGAAAAATTGTTTTAAAAACGATACCGCCCCTCCAAGGGCGATGTTGTTGATCCCTGAACTATCAATTTCGATAAATGCTTCATTAGCGGTAAATTCTAAACTGTCTATAATTTTTACTATTAGATGCGAAATTACCGAATCTGAAAAATCTGTAATATCTCCTCCTAAGATAATTTTATCCGGATCAAGTAATGTTGTAACAACGATGATTCGGTTGATTAGGTTGTTGATCATATCTTCTATGATTGTTGGAAACTTCTTGGAAGGATAAGTGTATTCTGCCAAATCCTTTGCATGCAATGAATATTCCTCTGAATAGCGCCAACTGTTGTCCAAAATAATCTCACCAGCAGCGGATCGCGATCCTTTATAAATGGTTTTGTTTAACACAATACCCGCTCCGATACCGCCATAGGTTTTGAATTCATTTGGGAAAGAAAATATGTAGTAAATCAAATTGTCATGTTTCATGCCCGACTCAAAAAGATATGCTGCAGCACCAGCATTGGCATCGTTTTCAATGTAGGTATAAATCCCCAGCCTTTTTTCAATGAGTTTTTTTAGGGGCATATTTTTGATGTTTAAATCATAGGAAAACTGAATCATACCTTCATCAGAATTGATGATACCTGGCATTGAGATAGTTACCGCGAGGATGTTGCCGACATGATCCCCTAATTCATGGAAGGCCTTTTCAATTTCTTTTACGATGTTTTTTTCATTGACTTTGTCATCAAAGGCGTATTGATCAATGACATGCCCTTTGAGATTTAACAATAAAGCCAGGATCCTGTCATTGACAATGGAAATGGCCATAATTTTTAAGAGGTTCTCATTGAGTTTTAGTACCTCTGTCTTTCTGCCCCCTAATTCACCGGGATTTTGGATCGAATCTTTAATGATAACAGACTGTTCCATTAGTCCCTCCAAACTTCTGGATATAGTAGAGCGGTTGAGATTAAGTTCTTTACTCAATTCCTGTCTTGTGAAACGATCTTTTGTCCATATGCTATTGATAATTTGATGTTGGGTTTGATTTTTTATAATAAACATAGGTAAACTCCTTTTATATTTAGTTGCATGCATCACGCAACAAACATAAACATTATAATCCTTAATTTTAAAAATTCAAAATGTAATGATTCGTCATGAGAGCAAATTATTTGTGTTTATGGGTAAATAGATTAAAAAAACTTTTGTTTCTGTAGGTAGATAGTTTTGGTTGTAATTTTTAAAGGATGATTTCTTGGGGAAATTTCATTCATATTTTTATAAGGCATTTCCAAAAGAAATGATAGAGCAATTCGTGAATTGCCGTTTTAAATTAAATTATGATCTCTGTTAAAAATCAATCTTTTGTAGAAGTGCAAATTGCGATCAAAAAATATTTTAAATGATAAATGCTTTATTATCTGATCTCATTGATACCAAGATTTGGAAATCGGCCTATTATCTAGAAAAAGGTCCTGATTACGTTCTAGGAATTTGGATGTAAGATCAACCATCTGCT
>JAYEGQ010000321.1:0-7097 GCA_034659095.1 Thermotogota bacterium | reverse complement strand
CAATGATCCATTCCATAGCAATGGTATTAACCGCTGATATGGAAGAAGATGATCTAAACGAATTAAAGGGCTTGATGAAAGAAGATGGTTTAGAAGTGAAAAAGACAGTTCGTGTTAGCCGGGAGATTGAATCTTTCAAAGAATCCCTATTTTGTCTTTTCATGGATGGGTATTCACTGGTATTGACCCTTGGGGGAATTGGAATGGAAAGTGACGATATCGTTCCGGAAGCTACGGGTGCTTTGGTTGACAAACGGCTTCCCGCTCTGGAAGGTGCAATTATGTACTCCCTCATGGAAAAAGGGGCTTATTCCATCTTAAACCGAGGTATTTGCGGGATCTTTCATTCGACCGTCGTGATCAACCTTCCTAATAAGCAGTATGTGATCAAGGAAATCTTAAACACGATCATCCCGTTACTGAAGCAAGGACTCTATAATATTAATAAATATTAATAAAGGTTGATGTTGATGGCGAATAAAACAAATTTTCTCAGAATTAAAAACAAAAAAGTTAGAGAAACGGTTCATGGTTACCTGTTTCTATTACCCTCTTTTATCATATTGGGGGTATTCGTCTTTTGGCCCATTACTTATTCATTTGTTTTAAGCTTTTTCAAATGGGATTTTGCCAATCAAAAGAATCCCTATTTTAACGGATTTGAAAATTACCAAAAATTGTTTGAAATGGATATGGCACTCCCTTATTCTTTTTGGAAAGCCCTGATTTTTTCTGCTGCCTATATTATCGTGGCCGTTTGTATCTTAAAGGTGGTACAAACCTTGATCACCGCCCACGGCCATTTTGAAAACAGGGCTTATGACAATTTCAGAAAAAAGCGGCCGATACATATTATTTTCTGTGCCCTCCTTTTTGGGATCACGTTAATGTTTGCATCCTTTGAACT
The DNA here is from genome assembly GCA_034659095.1 of Thermotogota bacterium. Taxonomy (GTDB): domain Bacteria; phylum Thermotogota; class Thermotogae; order MWEM01; family MWEM01; genus JASUTC01. The sequence goes on along the minus strand of JAYEGQ010000321.1, from coordinate 6,190 downwards.
GACATGGCTCCTTTTGATTCCCGTTTCGGTGGGATTTATTTATTTAATGTTTATGAAAAAATCTCTGCCGGTCAGTGAAGAAAGCGGTCTTTGGACCGGACTATTTATTATCATTGGTGTATACATTGCCTTAAAAGTCTTTAGCGGAGTACGCTATGAACTCTTTGACTTCTTGTTGATTACAAAAGAATCCTCAGTCTTCATCAAGGCCATTTACAATACCCTTTATTATGTAATGTTGACTACTCCCACAGGTATCTTTTTAAGTCTATTGATTGCCATGGTGCTGAATCTGCCTTTAAAGGGTAAACTGGTCTACAGAACGGCCTTTTTTATCCCCTATATTACATCGGTTGTTGCCATATCACTGGTATGGCAATGGATATTCAACGATACATACGGGTTGATGAATTACTTCCTGTCATTTTTCGGCAGTGGTAAAATCCCTTGGCTAACCGATGAGGTCTATACCATCCCAACCATTGCCATTGTTTCCGTATGGAAAATGGTGGGCTATAACGCCATTATCTTTTTGGCAGGGTTACAGTCCATCGATAAATTTTATTATGATGCCGCAAAGGTCGATGGTGCCAGTAGGATGCAACAATTCAGACACATCACATGGCCGCTTTTATCCCCAACCACGTTTTTTGTCCTCATCGTATCGGTAATCGGGAATTTCAAGGTATTTACCGAAATCTTTGTCCTTTACAACGAATTGCCCGGGCCTTACAACAACAGTGGTATGACTATGGTTTACTATATCTTTAACAAATTCTACAAAGATCAGAGAATGGGCGAGGCAAGCGCAGCGGCTTATGTCTTGTTTATGATCATCATGATCCTGACTTTCTTCCAATTCCGAGCCGGTAAGCGAAGAGTCAGTTACGTTTCCTGAGGTGGTTGCTGATATGAAGAATCCCATTTTAAAAACCGTAATATACGCATTGGTAATAATTGGCGTTATGCTTATGATATCCCCTTTTATTTGGATGATCATGACTTCCTTCAAATTAGACGGGGAAGTGGAATCCTGGCCTCCCAAGTGGATCAGCCAATCCTTCAGTTCACACCGTGATATAAAACTCTCTTTGGTGCGTTCCGGAGGAGTGACCATTGATTTTTCTGCTCTTACTATAGAAGAATTCTTTAATCTAAACAAGATTATCGAAGCACAAACCTCAACACAAAGTCCGCTGGTTTACAGTGTCAACGATGATTCTCCTTATAGAGGTGTTATGACCGTTGATTTCGCGCCTGGTAGCGAGACGGTTGACTTTTGCAAAGAAGTCTCCACAGAGGAGTTGGGCGAGCTGAATACCCTCTTCGAGTCCAACCAACCCTTGTCAGAAAATATTTACGAGACCTATTCAAACATGATCCTGATTGAAGATCCCATGACCATGATCAACACATTGATGAATTTCCTTTATTTCGAGCACGACAGTCCATTGACCCGAATGGTTCTGGTCAAGGATATTCAGGCGGTCACGGAAAAGATCACAACTTTTCTCGGGAAAAATGGGGATAAACTGAAAAACCACACTTCATTTGAGATCAATCACGAAGATGATGAACAGACGCGTTCCGAAAAGGCTTCCAAAAAGGCTTATACACAGATGGTTGTTGATACCATTGAAAGCAAATTGGGAAAATTCAACCTCTATTTGGATGAATTCAGAAAGGGCAGTCCCATTGTCAGTAAAAGCGAATTACAGGATTTTTTAAATAGCGCTCGGGAGCAATTTAATGAAGTAACGCTTCCTGAAGATTATACCAGTTGGGCACCGTTACGCCTTTTGGAAAATAACGTTATCACACCTTTGTTGTCTATTTTCAATTCTGTGAATCTTGGTATAGGGGTTTACACCTTTTATCATGAGATTCAAAATCTTGTATCAGAAACCACAAAACTGGTATTCAAGTTCAGTGAACCAGAAACCGTCGCCGAAGAGATCCGAACGGCTTTCGAGGATACTGGATTTTCAAATGAAAACAAACAACTACTGAATCAACTCATTTCAAACAGCTTGGAAAACAGCGTTAATAATCTCTATAAAAGATTAGACCAGCGCTTTGAAGCTGAATTATCCAATCATAAGATGACAAAAAAAGAAAAAGGTACATTAAACTCCCGAGTAAAAGCCTATTGCGAACAGTTCACCAGTATTTTGTCCGGTAATTCCACATTGGAAAACACTTTTCAAAAACAACTCTTGAACGGTGAAGATGCAACACATATCATTAACAATTCCTCATTGGAACAAGGACAAAAAGATCAGATGCTGTCAATTTTCACACAAGCTAAAGAGTATTTAACCCAAACAACACAGGATCAAAGTGAAAGTTTCAGATTACTGGGAAAACGGTATGAATCAGAAGTGTTTGCTCAATACTACACATCTTTATATTCACAAGTGTTCAACAAAATGGGGATCATCGAAGCACCTGAATTTGTTGAATCGGTAATTTACAGAAATCTAGCTTCCGTTGAGATTCAACTGAAAGATGTTCATCCCATATGGTTCTGGGATGAAAACACCCGCATGGAAGTGGATTATTCATTTACCGATGTGTTTAAAAACATCTTCCAAAATTACGTAAACGCATGGAAAGCCGGAAAGTATTTTGGACAGTATTATCTCAACACTATTTTTGTAGCAGTTACTACAACGGTTTTGGATATACTCTTCGCATGTATGGCGGCCTTTGCTTTCTCAAAAATGAAATTCTTTGGAAGGGATTTCATCTTTATGCTCTTTTTGGCCACCATGATGGTTCCCGGAGAGGTGTTACTGGTTCCCAATTACATCACGCTATCGGTATTTGGATGGATCGACACCTATTATGCCTTGATTGTCCCCTGGACGGTGAGTGTCTTTGTCATATTCCTGATCCGCCAGCACTTTATGAGTATCCCGGATGAATTGTACGATGCGGGAAAAATGGATGGAATTTCCAAATGGGGTTTCTTGTGGAAAATCATGGTTCCCCTGTCAAAACCAGTTATTATCACCGGATCACTGCTGAAATTTATCGGAAGCTGGAACGCCTTCCTTTGGGTATTAATTGTTACAAAAAGTCCGGAAGTCAGAACCCTCCCGGTGGGATTGGCCAATTTCAGTTCAGAAGTGGGTACCCTATACAACCAGCTCATGGCAGCTTCCGCATTTTCCATGCTACCCATTGTTATCCTGTTCCTGTTCGTCCAGAAGTACTTCATACAGGGAATTGCAAGGACTGGGTTGAAGTAAGAAAAAAGGGTTTGGAGTTTGGAGTTTTAGGGTATAGCGTCTGTAAAAAGCATAAGCTGTGAGTTCCTTTTCTAAACCCCAAATCCTATACCCTGGAACCTTATTTGATAAAGGAGAAGATTATGAAAAAATCAACAATCACATTATTTGTTCTTTTACTCTTGGTAATAATAAGTTGGGGTGCCAATTACGGTGGTACAATTGGCGTTGCCATACCAACAGATATTTCCGAAACCATCGATCCCCATAAGGCTACAGGGGCTTTGACTTTTGAAATACTTTACAACATCTATGAAGGTCTGATAGAGGTGGATAGGGATGGCCAACTGGTGGGACTGCTGGCAACCGATTGGACTATTTCAGAAGATGGCCTTTATTATGAGTTCAAATTGAAGGAGGGTGTGAAATTTCACGATGGTAGCTCCTTCACATCTGAAGATGTTAAATTTACATACGATCGTGTGATGGATCCCAAAACTGGATACGCCAAAGCTTCCAATTACATGGTGATTGAAGATATTCAAACACCTGATGACTACACTGTACAATTTACCTTATCAAAGGCCTATTCACCATTTTTGGCACTGGTATCCAAAATACACATCCTGCCTTCCGATTCTGACGTCAACTTTGACTTGCAAACAGTGGGTACGGGTCCCTTCTACTTGAAGAAGTGGAATCGGGACAGTTATCTGCGTCTGATCAGATTTGATGATTACCATGTGGATGGGATTCCTCACTTGGATGAGGCCTATTTCCGTGTGATCCCCGATGAGAACAGTCGATTTATCAGCCTTCAAACCGGCGTTGTGGATGTGATCCCCAGAATTGACCAAAGCTTTATGTCACGAATCGACCGAGACCCATCCGTTAAATACGAAAGGGCTCCCATGAACCTGGTACAGTTTATGGCCATCAACAACAAAAGGGCGCCTTTAGATGACTTACGCATCCGACAGGTCGTCAATTACGCCATCGACAGGGAATTGCTCATCGAATTTGTTGCCGAAGGACTGGCGAGGCCATTAACAACACATATGACGTTAATGAGTCCCTATGCCCTTGAATATAACAAATACCCTTATAATCCGCAAAAAGCCATGGAACTTCTTAAAATAGCCGGTTACAGCTCTGGTCAATTGGAATTGACCATTGCATTGCCTCAACCCTATGAATTTCATCAGAGAACCGGTGAGGTCATCGCTCAGATGTTAGAAGCAGTTGGGATCAGAACCAAACTTCAGATTGTGGAATGGGGAACCTGGATCTCCGATGTTTACAACGGTAGAGATTATGACATGACTATCATCGGCATAGAAGGCGAGCCCGATCCGTATATTTATCTGGATCGGTTCTATTCAGAGGCCTCCAGAAACTTCACCAACGTAGACAGTGATGAAATCGATCAATGGTTGGATCAATTGGCTACAGAAAGTGAATTCGAAATCAGAAAACAATTGGTCAATAACGTCCTGAAAGAACTGGTGGACCGAGCGGCATCTGTTTGGCTCATGGAGCCGGATGAGATTGTGGCTTTGAAAAACAAAGTCATGGGCTGGACGATTTACCCCGTGTATGTGGACGCCTTGAAAGATGTATGGATAGAAGAGTGATTGCATGAGACTCATCATGGACGTTGGTAATACCAACCTGACCCTGGGTGTTTGGGATGGTAAAACATTTGTTGGCAAATGGCGTATGCCAACCGATACCATCGACACGGAAGATCAGTTTTTTTCATCCATTTATCCCTTATTGCTGGCGTCAAAGATTGAAATTGAGCACATCGATTCCATCGCCATTGCATGTGTCGTTCCGGGAACCATTGGTATTTTTAACACATTCGCAAAGAAGTATTTCAAAACAACACCCGTTTTTGTCTCACCGGTTGATGGACTGGATGTAACATGGAAGGCGGACAATAACGCTGAAATCGGCCCGGATCGTATCGCCAACATCTTGGGAGCCAGGGATTACTTTGGCTCCAACGCCATCATCTTAGATTTTGGTTCAGCCATCAACGTGGATATTCTTTACAAAGACGCTTTTGTGGGTGGAGCTATCTTATTGGGGATTAACACCGCCATGAAAGCACTTTTTTCCAAGGCAGCCATGATACCTCCCGTTGATTTGTTTTTTGAAGACCATTATCAAGGAACCAATACGGGTGATAACATTCGCATCGGATTAGTGAACGGTACTTATCACTCCCTTAAGGGAATTACGGCAAACATAAGAGAAGAACTCAATACAAACATGCCCATTATCGCCACCGGCGGTTTATCCAATCTGTTTCAATTTGAAGGGTCTTTTATAGACCATTTTGACGATGATCTGACACTAAAAGGCGTCATTTCTTTCCAAAACAGAGTATCTGATGTGTGAAAAACATTTTTTTATAGAAACCAAAAGATTGACAATGGACCCTTTGACTCTACAGGTACCAAAGATGATTGTTTGATTTATATGTTAAGCAAAACAAATTGAAAAAACTATTCGTAAACAACAATATTTGTATCTGCTGTATATTGTTCGATATATTTCTCTTGATAAAAGCCTTGAAGCATGTACTCATAACCCTTCTCTGATTCATTCAACTGATAGCCTTCAAGGTTTGTTCCCGCAATTTCTTTATATGTTTCAAAAAAGCCGTTTCCTTTTGGTCTTCTCAGTAATCGAATCCCATTTTGAAACTTGGAATGATTATCCCACATCAAAAAATCTTTACCCGATGGTTCATCATGAACGATTCTTAATGAATCTGGTGCCCGGAAATTATAGATAATAAAAGGTGACCAGTCCGAATAGCCACTTTCGTTTGCTCCCGCCTTATAAGGCCTGATTTTGTAGGCCCAACTTTCGACCAAAACTCCTACAAACAAGAAAAACCGGGAACCTCAATTTTTTTTTAGGTCACTACGATCGAGACCCGATGA
>JAYEGQ010000320.1:0-7119 GCA_034659095.1 Thermotogota bacterium | reverse complement strand
TTTTCGTACTTTTCTAATCGGCTGCAAAATAATTAAGAACCAAAATACTGTATGATTATTGGCAGTAATTGTGGTAGAACTTCAACCAATTGCTCAAGCAAGGGAACACGATTGGTTACGGGAAGGTAAAAGTTCCATGCCCCCTCCGGCACCTCCACCATAAACTCTTTCAGGTCCCCCAAGACCTCCACCAAAACCAAAATTGGCTTCAAATAAAGGTATAATAATTTTATCCTCGACCTGTATTGGTGTTCCCACAGCCTTGTCCGCTGTTAATGACTCCATTGGCATACTAATCAGTGCCTCAACGGTATTAACAAAAGAAAGAAAATAATACATTTTTTCATTTGTTCACCCCTAACTTAAAACAATAAACCACGATTCTTGATTATAACATGTAAAACATTTAGTTTGAATCGCTATATTAAAAATTTCTACTCCCGGGTTTTATAGGTGTGTCCCCGTTGTTACACAATGGACAGTTTTCAGGTTCATATGTCTTAAATTCAATTTTTATGGCTTCAAAAACGGGAAGTTTAAGTTTAGCCAGTCCTCTATTTGCTATACATGAAAAACCACCAACTTTTCCGCCATACATTTCTACTAATTCTTTAACTTCCAAAGATGATTTTCCGGTCGTGATGACATCTTCCATTATCAGTATTCGCTCATTCGATTTGATTTCAAATCCTCTTCTGAGAGCCATTTTGTTATTAACCCTTTCAGTAAAAATCGCTTTTTTGTCAGTTTGTCTTCCAAGAATGTATGCGGGAATAATCCCACCCATGGCAGGTCCGATGATTGTATCAAAATCCAAGTTGATTTTTTCGGCAACGACAGCAACTACTTCTTCTGCAATTTTTGGGTATTGTAATAATTTTGCGCATTGTATATATTTCTCACTATGTTTACCGGAGCTGAGTAAAAAATGTCCTTCCAATAGTGCTCCGGTTTTTTTTAAAGTTTCAAATACCTCCATATCAATCTTCCTCCCGCTTTTTCAGTTCTTCCATGATTTTTGTTCTCATTTCGGCTGCCGCTTCTCTTGCGGCTTCATCAAATTCTAAACCCTTCCATTTTTCGTTTCTATATGCAAGAATTATACCTCGAGAGGAATTAATAACACCGCCATTTCCATGGATGAGATATTTTGAAACATCACTGGCTGTACCTCCTTGTGCACCATAACCGGGTATTAAAAAGAAGGTGTTTTTCATTCTTTTCCTAATGGCAATGCCATCTTCAACATGTGTACATCCAACTACTGCTCCTACAGCCGAATAACCTGAAGTCCCCATTAAATCTTGACTCTTTTTCTCCAGCAGATCAATCATTTTTTGATAAACATATTTTCCGGAATCCGTTTTCAAGTTTTGAATGTCTCCCGAACCCGGATTAGAAGTCTTTAATAAAACAAATAATCCCTTACCAGCTCTTAAATATTGCTCATAAGGCTCAAGAGTATCAATGCCCATATACATGTTCACGGTTATCATATCCACTTCAAAATCTCCAGAAAAGTGTGCTTTTGCATACATTTGAGCGGTCTTTGAAATGTCTCCCCGCTTTACATCGGCAATTAATGGAATCTTTTTGTTTCTAATATAATCTAATGTTCGTTTATAAGCTAAAAGTCCTTGAATCCCTTCAGATTCATAGTAGGCAATTTGTATCTTAAAAGCAGCTGCAATATCTTTAGTTGATTCAATTATTCCGCGGTTAAATTCAAATAACCGGTCTTCTAACCGATCATACTTCTTGTTAATTGATTCCGGAATATACTCTATTGATGTATCCAGTCCTATACAAACTGGTCCTTTTTCTTTCACGCTAAAAAAAAGTTTATCCATCTTTTCTCCTTTCAACTATGTGATTATTTTCATATTTCACAATTCCATCTTTAATGACTAATTTGACTTTTCCTTTTAATCGTTTGCCTTCGAATGGCGTGTTTTTTCCTTTTGAATATAAACTCGTTCCGTTTACTTCAAATTCTTTATTCGGGTCTATCAAAGTGAGATCTGCGACAATTCCACTTTGAATGATTCCTTTATTAACACCCAATATTTGTGCAGGGTTGTAAGACAATAATTCTGACAATTTCATCAACGTTATTTTCTTTGTTTTTACGAGATATGTATAGCAAATTGAAAAGGCAAGTTCAATGCCGGTCATTCCGGGTGCACCCTCATTTTTATCTTGAGTCGTATGCGGTGCATGATCAGTTGCGATACAGTCTACAGTTTTATCATGGATTCCCTTGATTAGAGCATCAACATCATCCTGCTTTCTAAGGGGTGGATGAACTTTATAAGAGGTCGTATCCGTAAGGACTAAATGATGAGGTGTACATTCACATGTAACATTGACACCTTTTGACTTTGCTTTTGTTATCATCTCAATAGCTTCTTTTGTGCTTACATGAGCCATATGCAAGTGGGCTTTCGTTTCTTCACATAATGACAAGTCTCTTTGAGTCATAAGATTTTCGGATTTTCTGGTATCAGTTTTACTGATTTGCTTATATTCTGCATGTGATGACACCATTAATCCTTTTGAGAAAGCAATTTCCATTGCAGTTTTCATAATGGCATCAGATTCAACTCCGTTACCATCATCGGAGATCATCTTACAACCTTTAGTGGTAATTTTTTCAATATGTTGACAATCTTTTCCACTAAAGTCTTTTGTAATGGAACAAACTTGAAAAATATCAATCAAATCAATCTCTTTAGCCTTTGCTAGATTTCTATCTACAAGATTATTATCATTACAGATAGGAAAGGTGTTTGCCATAAGATTTACCGTTGTATATCCCCCTTTGATAGCAGCTCGTGAACCCGTTAAAATATCTTCTTTTTTGGTATATCCAGGGTCACGAAAATGGGCATGTAAGTCAACAAATGCTGGCATCAATATCTGATCGTTTCCATCTATTACTTTACAATTCACACTTATATTTTTTTCAACCGCTTTTACAAAACCGTTTTCAATCAATACATCTTTTTTTTCATAAGTGTCTTTATCGCATACGAGAGCGTTTTTGATCAATAATGTGTTGTGATTCATACTCTATTTCCCAAAGCATATTTTTCATCACAATATTTGCATCGATAAACCCCTTTCTTTTCATCCACCAGATAAAAAACATGTGTTAAGTTTCTTTCTGTAGAGGTTATGCACCTGGGATTTTTGCATTTAATCACATTTTCCACCACTTCAGGTAGGCTAAGTTTTAGTTTTTTTGTAATAATGTGGTTTTGAATGATATTAATGGTGACATCCGGATCGATTAACCCCAATTCGCTCAGGTCGAAATTAATCTCATTTTCAATTTTTATAATATCCTTTTTACCTTGCTTTTTGCTGTTTGCATTCATGATTAAGGCAACTGTATAGTCTACTTCATCTAAACCCAGATAATTAAAAATTTTGACACCGTACCCGGCTCGGATATGATCAATAACGATACCATTTTCAATGGTGTTTATTGTCATCATTTCAACACCCCCCCCCCCAATAACATGGAAATTAAACCCATACGCACGTACATTCCCGTTTTTGCTTGTTTGAAGTAATAAGCCCTTGGGTCCTTGTCGATTTCATAAGCAATCTCATTCACCCTTGGAAGTGGGTGCAATACGATTAGTTGATCCGATGCCTTTTTCATTTTTTCATTGTCTAAGATATACGTATCTTTTAATCGAATATAATCTTCTTCGTTGAAAAACCGTTCTTTTTGTACTCTCGTCATATACAAAATATCCAAATCATTGATACATTCCTCGATTTTTTCGTGCTCAAAGTAATTAATAGATCGCTTGTCAAAAATTTCTTCTTTAATGTAATCAGGAATCTTTAACTCTTTTGGAGAGATCAAATGCATTTCATTGTGAGGATATCTGGAAAGAGCCTTTATTAAAGAGTGAACGGTTCTTCCAAATTTTAAATCGCCACAATAACCAATTTTTAGATTGTTTAGGGATCCTTTTACAGTACGAATAGTAAGTAAATCTGTCAATGTTTGAGTAGGATGTTGATGACCGCCATCTCCCGCATTGATAACCGGTACATCAGAATACATAGAAGCTACTTTTGGCGCACCTTCCTTGGGATGACGCATGACTACAATATCCGCATAACATGCAACAGTTCTAATAGTATCAGCGATGCTTTCACCTTTGGAAACCGAACTTGAATTCGCTTCAGAAAAACCGATGACTTGTCCTCCAAGTCTCATCATAGCAGCTTCAAAACTTAATCTTGTTCTGGTGCTTGGCTCATAAAAAAGACTGCCTAAAATCTTTCCCGAACACTTTTTGGAATAGTTTTCAGGGTTTTTGGAAATTTGTTCCGAGAGAGAAAGTATTTTGTCAATCTCTTCCGTTGAAAAGTCCATAGGGTCAATCAAATGCCTGTTTTTAATCATTTTGTCCCTCCTAAAAAAAACCACCATTACTAAAAACAGTAATGGTGGTTTTTAAATTTAAAAAAGCGTATGGCAATTTTCTATACGGTAAATTCATTCGTTTATACATCTTTTCAACTCCGTTTTTTTCATCGGAGAGATTTTAACACAGGAAATTGACATTATGTTTAAAACAAAATGTCTTTACCTTGTTATAACGATTGCGCTTTACAAAAAACAGAAGAATAGTTTAAATTTCTGAGTTTAAACCATTGTTCCAATTGTTCAACAATTTGAATGGGGATAAAGGGATCTAACATAACACCAAAGCCAACTCCTACAAGATTTGCTCCTGCCATTATATATTCCAAGGCGTCTTCATGATTTATGACACCGCCAGTTCCAATAATCATAATATCCTTGAATTGTTTTCTGACTTGATAGACTTGATTTAGAGTAATGGGTTTTATTGCAGGACCTGCAAAACCACCAAATTCTCTTTTTAAAATCGGTTTCATGGTATTAATGTCGATTTTCATACCTTTGGGACAATTTGACAATACTACACCCTCAGCTCCTGCTGAGATAGCTGCTTGAACCAGTTCTAATATGGCATCTACCGGAGCAAATTTAATCAATATGGTTTTTTTCGTTAGTTTTCTCAATTTTTTGACAGTATAAAAAATCTTATTGGGGTTTGTTCCTATGGGTTCTCTTCCTTTGTCAACATTGGGACAAGAAAAGTTGATTTCTAAAAATTTGATGTTTCGGGTATCCAACTCTTTTAACATTGTTTCCAACTCTTCAGTGTAATTTGAAGCCAAGCTAACAATTACCGGTACTTCTAAATTTTCCAAGAAGGGAAGGGTTTCTTTCATAAAGGATTTAAAACCGGGGTTTTGTAATCCAATAGAATTAATTATACCCCCGTATACATCAACAATTCTTGGAGGGGGATTTCCATCTGTTTGCTTCATAGTTACTGTTTTTGAAGTAAACATGCCGATTCTTGATAAATCAATCGTTTGAGATAATTCTTCTCCGTTTCCAGCGGGACCGGAAGCGATAACAATGGGATTTTTGATATTGATTCCTCTATAGTCTACCGAAAGATTATTGTTTTTCAAACTCATCACCACTCCCAAATTATCTCATCCGAATTGAAAATAGGACCGTCTTTACATACCATTTTAATCCCGGACTTTGTTTTTATAGGGCACCCTTTGCACATTCCCATGCCACAACCCATTCTTTCATCGAGTGAGACAAATAACTGATATTTCATTTTTAATGAGTGTTTGTGTAATGCCCGACACATACCTAAACTTCCACAGGCCAGAACAATTGGCTTTTCCTTTTTGTTTCTATGTAAAAGATATTCATTTAATTCATCAATAACTGTTTTCCCGGTAAGTGATTCATAAACCGCTTCATCGATGTTTATCAAATTTGTTATAGAATCATTTTTAAATCCTAAGATTGTTTTTTCTATATTTTTATAATAATATTCATTAAAAAACAAGATAGGCGCCGCGCCACAGCCACCACCAATTGTAATGATTTTTTTTGACAAATCAAGTTTTTTTTCAAAAGCAGTGCCATAAGGCCCTCTATAAAAGAAGGTTTCTCCTGAGATGGCATGACTTAAATAATCAGTGAACCTTCCTATGATTTTAATTAACATTTTGAATCCGTTACTATTTGCATTTAATACTGAAAAGGGCTTGGCTAAAATCGGTTCCGTTCTATTTTTAAGCATTAAAAATTGACCAGGTTTTATAAAATCAGGGGTATTGTCATTAAACGGATTCTCAAATTCGAATGATACAATAAGAAAATCATCAGATACATATTTTTCTTTAAGTATAATTTTTTTCAATAAATTCACCTCTTGTATTATAACTCTGCGTTTTGTACTATATTTTCTTTGTATAGTATAACAAAAAGCAACGTGGTTTTTTTCATTGATAATAAAGTATCATGGGATGGAAAAGAATGATATAATACACCGAAAAAGAGAAAATCAGATCACTTTCATGAAAAAGGATCTATATTTGTTTTGAAAGGTAGCATTATGAAAAAGAGAATCTTGCAATTTGTTTTTTTTCTGATCACTTTAACAAACTGCTTTGCTTATCATTATCTTTTTCCAAATGAAATCCTGTATCAAAACCGCCCTTCTGCAGGATTTAGCTATAACGATCAAGCAGTTAATTTTTATATAAACTCAAATTTTCCTATCAACACTTTTTTTAATTATAAGGTTTCCGATCCTCTTTTGGCAGGCTTAATGCACAAAGAATCTTCCTTTTATATCCACGCTATTTCTGATTCAAATGCATTAGGTTTATTTCAAATGAAACCATTTATTGCATCTGAAATTGGGGCTCTAAATCCATTCAATCCGAATAACGACAAAAAAGTCTCTTCTTTGCTGGAGGAGTACAAGATTAGTTTTGGTAATGTAGATTATGCATTAGGTGCGTATCATATAGGTTATTACGGCGTAAAAAAAATGATTGATTCAGGCAACAATCCTATGAATGATAAGAGAATTAACGATTATGTGCAAAAAATACATACCTTTCAACGTCTCTATAAAAAAGGTGATAAAATACCTTTGAAAGATTATATTTGGTTTGATCTTTCAATGAGTTTTTCTCAACCGAATCAATTTACATCTTTTATCGTTGTGCCTAATTATTTTTTGG
>JAYEGQ010000319.1:0-7132 GCA_034659095.1 Thermotogota bacterium | reverse complement strand
TAAGTGAAAGATTTTGCATATCGAAAAGCGCAAGTGCAATAATATTCATATCCTAATATACCTCGGCTTTAATCACCTTTAATAAGATAACGGAAATCTTAGATTGCTTTTTCTTTACTAACTCTATTTTTTCAAATAAAATTCCCAAGTCTTTGCGTTGCCCCAGTCATCTTCAATAACAATTTTTGCCCTAATCGTACCGGAAATTGAAACTTCATTCAAACGGTTTAGGACAATAACTCCTTCTCTTTTATCTGAATATAATTTATACCAGTAATAACTGCTGGTGGAACCCTCTCCAAACACTTCCCCCCCCTGTTCGTGAAAATCTTCTGGGATGGTTTCAAACAACAACTGATAAACCTCTTCTTCGTTAAAAAAGAGTTGGATCCTGTGAACACCATATCTACTACGTCTGTTGTTATCCATCAGTCTGGCGTTAATTTCTATCTCAGGAATGACGTTGGTATAATAATAAGAACCACCATTACTGATATTTTGTTCTTTCCCATCTATCCTTACTTTAGCAAAATCTAAAAACGCATCCGGACGGTTTAATTGTTCTTTCAAGTAAACCAGAGGGTCAATGTAAATATTCTGGGCAACATCCAGAAATTCCACATGACAGTATGGGGCTATAGCGGAACCAGTTTGACCTGAATAACCAATCACATCCCCCTTACGTACTGTATACTCGTTAGAACCAAATTCAATGGCCGTATGACTTTCTTCACCAAACTCCACCATAACTGATTGCAAGATTGAATTATATTCAGGCGAAAATGTATTTAAATGACCGTACATCGTCGCAAGCCCATCGGGATGTTTAAGATAAATAACATTTCCGTAAATGGGATCATTGATCACTAATTTCCAGAGGATACCATCATTCATAGCGTAAATTTTCGTGTTCTCTATACTGTTCGTTGACAAGGCTAATCCAATGTTGAATCGTTTTACATACGTTTCAGCATTAATTCTGCACTCCCCAAAGGTTCCGGTAATCCTTTTTGTCGTATACGTTGGTAATGCATAGTTATTGGCCCATAAAAAGGAACAAACTATCAAACTTATTATGAATAGCATCGTAATTTTGTTTTTCAACATCCTATCACCGTCCGTTTTTTGCCTTCACTGTTATTTTAACACATAGATTAATTGCTTACATCCTACTCATTAGTCGGTAATAGAAATCCAAAGTTTTTCGCCATTCTTTCAAGCGAATCCGCTCATCATTACCATGAATTAGAGCACGTTCTTCCTTAATCATTTCCATAGCAGAGAAACGATACACTTTATCAGAAACATTTGAATAATGTCGTGCATCCGAACAGGCAATCATTAAATAGGGGACAATTAAGGCATCTGACCAGGTTTGTTGAATACAATCCTTTAGGATTTCATATTGGTGACAGTTGGTGTTGGAGTAATTTGATGGACATGTATCGTAGACAACCTCTACTTTAAGATCATTTTCTCCGGACACCCGTTTGATATGGTTAATGATCTCTTTTGGTGTGTTTTCTTTTAAATACCGGACATTCATACCGGCTGATACCTTTGAAGGCATCACATTATAGGAATCCGATCCTTTTAGTTTCGTGACCGCAAAGGTCGTCCTTAGTAAGGCGTTGATTTCACCGCCGGACTTTTTTGTTATAACAGCAATCAAAGGCTTTAACCATTTGATATTAGCCACAATAGTTCTAATCAACAATCCTGAATTTCTTCCAATCTTTTGCAAAAACTCCAGAAAAGGTTTGTTCAAATGAATTTTCATTGGTTTTTTTTCAATGTTGACAATTGCCTTTGCCAATTTCCCCGTTAAAGACTTAGTAGGGGGATGAGAAGCATGCCCTCCATCTCCTTTTATAAACAAGTTGATATCCATTTGTCCCTTTTCACCAATTCCGATTAAACCTAAACGTTGTTGAGTAATTGGTTCTAAGGGTTCAATGATTGCACCCCCCTCATCCAATACAAAGTTTATAGAAACGCCTTTTTCTTCAAGGTGTTTTACGATTTCCTTTGCAGAGGGCCCGTGAGTTTCCTCCTCTCCCGAAAAAGCCAAATAACAATCGTTTTCAGGGATAAATCCCCTACCAATCAGTTGGTTGGCAGTTTCTAAAATAGCTGTAAATGTTCCTTTTGTGTCCAAAGTTCCCCTCCCCCACAACAAATCATCTTCAATCAACCCATCGAATGCAGGCTTACTCCATTCTGAAAAATCGACAGGAACTACATCGTAATGAGCCATAAACACTGAAGCCTTTGAAGAATCATTTCCTTTCCAGTGAAAAAGCAAGCCTCTCCTTCCAATCCTTGAATAGTCACATTTTTCGTAGACCAAAGGGAAAAGAGAAGGCAATGTTTTATAAAATCCTTTGAAAACATCTTCATCTTCATCAGAACTTTTGGAACGAGAAATTGTGGGAATCCTAATCAATTGCTGAAATTTTTTCACAGCACCGTCAAAATCCACATTCGTTGACGTTGGCTCAACTTTACTAGTCTTTTCTTTTTTAAAAAAGAAGCCTCTAAGAAAGAAAAAACAAAGAAAACCTAAAACTATAAATAAAATCAGCAGACCAACCATTGCATCACCATCACAATATCCCCTTCTTATACAAAACACGGGATACAAGAATTGTAAAAATTGCACCAACAGGCACTAAAACACTTACTGAAGACGCCAAAGAAGGCATAGCAATAAACAGAATCAACATTAACAACAAAGGCGCGACAGCTATTTTCCAGTTTTTTGAAACAAACACAACAGCCAACCCTCCAAAAAGAGCGGGCAGTATATTGTCAAAAGCCGGGGCCAATGTAGGTGATTGTAGAATCGGTTGCAATGGTGCAAGTAATAACATACCCACTATTAAAACGATTGTGGTTACGATAGATGAAACTGCAATAGCTATCGTACAAACCACATCACCTTCCTCAGTATTGGCTTCCACACCCATTGATTGAAGGGCATTTAAAGCGGCAGGAACCTTTAAATTCGTCAGATTGCCCGTTACAAAACCAAGGTAACTCCCTCCGCTTCCCAACATGGGCCCAAATGTAAAAGCCTCAATAGCACCTACTACCCAAAATATTGGCGCTATCCCCAGTAAACCACTTAAAAAAGGCCCCCATCCCGGCCAAGCATTATAATAAATACTAACAAACAACGGAAATGACAAAAACAAGGCAATAGCCAAAGAAGTGGATATCCTGCCCCATTTGTGAACCTTATCTTCATATGAAACAACCATTATAATCCCCCTCCCATAATTGCTGTCACGGGTATAGATAATGCCATGGCGCTTAGCATACTGATTGGCAATGCGTAGTTTTCAAGCCACGTGATCTTTTTCTTTTTCACAAAATAACCACAAATCAACATAATCAGTGCACTTAAAATCATAATTACAACCGGAATCCACCCTTGTAATCCTAGCCGTATATCTGCAAAAATCATACCCAAAAAAGCAGAAATCATACCAAGAAAAAGAGAGTCCATAAAAATCTTTCCCCATTTTTCGTCCTTTTTTCTTATATTCATCATTCCCGACTGCATTTTTTTTAAAAACAATGTAATAATGATGATTCCTGACAAAATACCAACCGTCATTACCCAAACGATAACCGAATAGACTTGGGGAGATGTAACTGTTTCAGAAAGAGAAATATTCATTGCAGAAGCAGCCGTTGATGCTGCAGGTAATTCATACGTCAAAGCCCCTAAAACGGAAAGCCTTAACCATGGTAGTGGGAGGCCCAGAAATTTTGAAAGCGTGATCATTCCTAAAATAATGGAAACAGCCGGCGCAATTGTAAAAATAGCAGTAGCGTTCATCGTCCGTTTGATTTTCCCCATATCCATGCCCAATTCCTTCGCGCGTTTAAGCGCTTTGAACAGGAAAAAAAACGATTGAAATAACACATATCCAACAACGACTGCTGCCATAACAAACAACGGTAAAGAATTAACATCAAACAAATAAACCACCTCATAGTTATTAAGATAACTAAACACCTTTTGATTTTAACATGAAGATAAACCATAAACATTTAAAATGAAAAGAACTGGCCCTTAATCAAAAGACTAGTTCTTTAATCGCGATAGTCTTTATTAATATTGCATTATAGTAGTAAAATTGCTTTATTTAACTCTTGTTAAAACCTGGTGCATGGTTTTTAACGCTCCATCTTCCAAATAATACAAATGAATGGTATTGGCGTCAATGATATCTGCAAAGGCGTAACCATCATTATGTTCGGCAATATACAATTTCTTACCATCTTTTGAAATGACGCCGGAAAAATCTTCCTTGTACTCATCTGTATAGAGAGTTTTTACGTTTTTATAGCCGGTGAAAACATGGCCATACTGTTCAGTGATGACAAAGATTTCAGTTTGACCCTTTCCCAAACGATTCTTTTCTTTCACATAACTACCGATGGTTTCTGATTGCCATTCTCCAACCAGATTAGGTATTGCATTCTCCCTTTGCAAGGTGTAGTAAACCGATATTGCAGCATCTTCAGCATCCACATAATACATCACCATCTCATTTTCGGAGACAATATCCCCAAAAAGGTAACCATCTTCATGCTCGGCACAGTAGAGTTTCTCTCCGGAATAATCAATCACACCACTAAACGGTTCCTTTTTTCCTTGATAGTTTGCGGAATGATCAATAAATTCCTTATAACCGGCAAACACATGGCCCTCTTGCTGCTCAAAGACAAAAACTACTCTGCCGTCATAAGCTGTCAGGAATCCATCATCCTTTTCATGTCGTTCAAAAGATGCCACCCATCTACCGGTCAGATCAAAGGTTGCTGAAAATAGAATGGTTGAAAGCAGCACTAAAATCACAATACCAATAAGCTTTTTTCTCATACAAATCACCTCTTTGAAAGATGCATAATTATAGCATCTACAGGCACATTGAAAAAAAAGAAAAAAAATTACGCATTCTCTTGACAAATCAAATTTTATATAGTACAATACCCATGTAGTTAGTTACTGTACTAACTAACTACTTAACAAAGGAGGTGTTCCATGAAGTTGAACGAAGAATCTGCAGAACCTCTGTTCCAGCAAATCGCTGAAATCATTGAGGACATGATCATTGCCGGGGACTTGAAGAAGGATGATCAAGTTTTTTCTACCAATCAGTTGTCAGAAACCTTTCAGGTCAATCCGGCAACAGCACGAAAGGGGCTGAATCTTTTGGTAGACAAAGGAATATTGTATAAAAAGAGGGGTTTGGGTATGTTTGTGGAAGAAAAGGCATCAACGATTATCGAAAAGGAAAGGAAAGAACATTTTTTTGAGAATTATCTGTTAAAAACTTTGAAAGAGGCCGAAAAATTAAACATTGACAAAAAAAAAATCATTAAAATGATAACAAATTACGGAGAAGGTGATTAAATGAATCCGATTAAACTGAAGTTGAAAGACATTACTTATTATTACGATAATTTCAGAGCTTTAAGCAACATGAGTTTTGATCTCAAAGAGCATCAAATAATGGGTCTCATCGGAAGAAACGGATCCGGTAAAACAACGCTGTTAAAAGTCATTGCTCATCAACTGTTGCAGGACAAAGGGGAAGTCCTAATCGATAATAAAAACTACTCGGCAAATGAAAACAATCAAAATAAAATTTGTTTGGCCAGAGAGACCTTGGGGAAAACATTTGAGCAGACTGAAGTCATGAAAGTAAAGGTATTATTTGATTTGGCAGCATCATTATATAAAAATTGGGATAAAACTTATGCCAATCATTTGATCAAACGTTTCAAACTGAATGTGAACAAAAAATACAATAAGATTTCCAAGGGGATGAAAACAACGGTAGGTATTATTATGGGTTTGGCCAGTCGTGCTGAAATCACACTGTTTGATGAGCCTTATGTTGGACTGGACCCTGTTTCAAGAGAAATTTTTTACGCTGAGCTTCAAAAAGATTATACTGAAAACCCCCGTACTTTGATCATCTCCTCACACCTAATCAACGAGTTGGAAGGGATGTTTGAACGCGTTTTGATCATCGATGAAGGTGAGA
Source organism: Thermotogota bacterium (assembly GCA_034659095.1). GTDB lineage: Bacteria > Thermotogota > Thermotogae > MWEM01 > MWEM01 > JASUTC01. Next base: position 1,064 of record JAYEGQ010000319.1, on the reverse strand, counting down.
TTATTATAGATAGTCCAATAGACGCACTAAAGGACAAGTATTACCTACTTCAAGGTAGAAAAGACACCATTGAATCTTATGGAACCCATTTTAAAATCATGAATCGGGAAATTATCGGTTCACTGGCCTCCTATTCCGTTGAAGGGTCATTAAGCGAAGAAACGATGCGAAGAATGAAAGCAGACGATATCGACATTAGCATGATCAGCTTGCAAAAACTTTTGTATCATTTGACAAACGGTGGTGAGAATAATGAAATTAGATAATACAACGAAGGTTATGGGGAAAATTTTCTTGCAATTTATGTTGACCTTTTTACTCATTTATCTGGCAATAACCTTTTTTAATACAATCGTCCCCTTATTTTTCATTGGTTTTTCTGAATTTGATTTCAATGAGTTTAAGATTTCAGCCACACTTTATCTCGCAGTTCTCGTCTACTCCATGTTGGTAGGGTTTGCAGCCAAGAGTACCTCTGTATATTATGACATGTTTACGATTTTCTCAATTACACGAAAACGCATCATGCGTACCATCAACATAACCAATGTGATCTTGACGATAAGCGGATCAGCCATTTTAAACCTAATGCTCTTGATGCATGATATTCCTCAAAGAGGTTTGTTTTTAATCATGATCACCCTAAGTATTTATTTAATCCTCAATTTCTTAAATTTCATCGCCTTTTTAGGCAAGCTGTTTGGTTGGTATTATATCGTAGGAACATTTGTTCTCTTGGCTTCATTCATTCTCCTAACAGTCAATTACATTGGAGGATTCATCCAAATGGGACTGTACAAAGCAGAAATTATCACATTTTTTGCAATAGCGGCCGGGGCATTCTTATTCATAAACAACTTTATTCTATCCAAAAGATACGAATACAAACATTGAGGTGAATGATATGAATATAAAAGGATTTATTTTTCTCATTTGTACCATTTTCATACTGGTTTTGACGATTAACTATACGGTGAATAACAATCACTTTTTACTCACACGAAAAACAAATGCTACATTCAGTAAAATGCTGAATATCCAAGATAATTTCTTTGCCATGGAAG
>JAYEGQ010000318.1:0-7233 GCA_034659095.1 Thermotogota bacterium | reverse complement strand
CCGTTTTTTTGGCGTTTTACGAATATCTTGAAGTTGAAGTTCAGTTTAGATATATCAAAAAAGGCGCGCTTAAATCGAATGTTGTTAAAGTGGAAGAAACAAATGCTTATTTAGAACAATTAAATAGAGATTCTTCAGTCTTTGAACACATTACCCCTGAAGAATCAATTTCAGGGTTTTCCAGATCATACGGAACCATTCCTTTTTATATCAAAGGAAAGAAAACTGGATTGTATTTTGAATATTCCGATTATCGGGTTACTTCTCAAAGAGAAATCGAATTGTACTTCTTTATTGCGAAAACTCTTTCAAAAAGAGGTGATGAGCATTAACATCTCCAGATATCTGTTAATAATCATCACTGCTGTCTTTTTTTTATCAGGTGCCTTTGCAGTCAAAACGTATGATTTGAATCTCTTGAACTTCTCTGAAAAAAACTTTTACAAACTGAATGAATTAATAAATCAAACGTTTGAAAGTATAAACGTAAAAGTTTATGAATACGATTCTATCAATGAGTTCACACAAACTACAGGAGCTCCTTTTTTCATTAGTGCATTTTACAATAAACAGGGGATCCATATCCAAAGTAAATATTTACTGGGTGATCGATTTAAAATGGCATTGACCCACGAATTACTTCACTATACGATTAGAATGCAATATCCTGTACCTTTATGGTTCGAAGAAGGATTAGTTTGTTTAGTCACTGAAGAATTTTCTGGTGTTACTGATATAATACCCATGAAAAATGTGGAAGAGTATGATATACGAAATGCTGAAAATAATTGGGAACTAGTGTCTTACTGTCTTGGATGTATACAAAAGGTTCAAGGCCTTCTTACTTCAGGCTCGACAAAACAATCAATTCCATAGGAGGTAAAAAATGGTCTATCCGGTTCAACGAGGACATTCATATCACAAAAGAACAAAAAAGAAAAAACGTTCAAAATTACCTTTTATCATTAGTATCATCGTTATCATCATAATCGCAGCATTTGGTTTTGTCTTTTTTCTTCATAACAGTTTACTTAATTCAAAAGAAATGACTGATGACAGAGTCGATTTTGTTTTTTATATGAGAGGATTAGAGAAGGTTTTTTTCATTAGAACTGATCGAAAACAAAAAATAAATTATTTGATAGATATTCCAAAAATTAGCTATGAACCTATTATGGCCATTTCTATGGATCAATCCAGTCCCAGAGAGATATCAAGATCAGTTGAAAAGCTATTTGGAGCCCCAAATTCTACTTATTATTCCTCCATCGATGAAAATTCGTATCAAATCATAAAAGATCTTGCAACCATAGAGAATAAACCAGAATATTCTCAATTAACAATCAGCCAATTCGCGGAAATAATAGAGAACATCCATTTGGATTGGTATGAATTCCTCCTTTTTACAAAAACAAAAAAAATGATCATCGCTCAGAACGAACACAATTACACAAAAAACAGCGCTTATCGACTAATAAATAATATATCTCAATATGCCAATAAAGCTGTACCTATGACATTTATGACAAAAGCCCCTGTGAAAATAACCGTTAAAGATAATCAAGGAAATCAAAAGGAATACCAAAGGCTTTATATTGATGACAAAAGTTTAGATACCATTATGGAGTTTATGAAAAAATGAAACAAGTGATTCAGTTTGTTTTGTTAATTAGCGGGCTCGTTTCGGCCTTTCTATTTATTAACATATTCCCAAGACCATTCATTGAATTTTTCCCGGAACAGTTGGCTAATCCATTCGAATCAGAAACAGTTTTTTTTCTCATTCTCGGTGTTGATGATGCTGGAGAAGCTGGATCAGATCGAACCGATGCAATCATGCTGGTGGGGATGAATAACAAAACTGCTTCTTTTGAACTTCTTTCAATACCCAGAGATCTTATTATCACCGATCCGAAAGATAAAACACAACAAATTAAGATCAATTCGGTTTACAAAAATGAAGGACTGACTACGCTTATAGATGTTATTGAAAGCCATCTAAAATTGGATATTGAAAAATATGCCATAATTGATTATTCACTTTTTAAATATTTGGGAGATCTTGTAGGGCCGGTAGAAATAATGGTGGAATACCCTATGCATTATGAAGACAAACAACAGGACTTAAGTATACATTTTGAGCAGGGTATTCATCAGATGTATGGCCAGGAATTATTGAATTACATTAGATTCAGAGATGACAGTAAAGGCGATTTAGGTCGAATTGAAAGGCAGAAGACGGCCATAAAAAACACATTGACGCGCTTTAAAGATAACTTGTCTTTAGATTTTATTGAACAAGAATTCAGAAAATTACTGAATCAAATGAATACCAACCTAACCACACAAGATATTTTGTACACAATGCTAAATTTAAGTGATTTTGATGATGTTATCTTTTTCTCTTATCCCTACAAAATTGCTTATGATGGTTCTATCTCCGCTGATGAAAATCGTTTGTCAACTTTAATTGAAGATTTCAAATCATTTAATATCACCAAAGAACACACTCAAAAGGGTACGATTAACGTAATTAATTGCACAGATCAAACGCCTCGTGTTTTTTCAATTATTAACTATAATATTCTCAGTAAAACCGGTTTACAATATTTTCTAATAAACACAAAAATCGATGAAGCCATAGCTGACGAGTTGGAAAATAACACTATTATGGTGTTTTCATCACAAGACCAAGAAAGGGATCAAGATTTGGTTGAACAATTTGAATCCCTTTACTCAATGGAATTTGATTTAATTAACACAAATAATATGGAGATACTGATCTTATATTACAAAACAGTTCACTCGATGACAAAAAACAGGCAATTTTACCCCACACCCTTGGAAGCAATTGTTTATATAAAAAAGCAGTAGAGGCCTTTTTTTATGATTAATACGTATAATGAAAAAAGTCTACATGGAGAGATCAAAGAATTTCTTTTACAACTAAATGACCTTTTAGAAGAACCGTACAAAGGATTCATCATTGATATCAAGCGGGACGATTTATTAATTGAAATCCAAACCAAATCGCTAAATGCTTTACGAAAAAAGTTGACAAAATTATTGGACATTAACAGAATTAGGATTGTTCATCCAATCATTTTAAATAAAGAAATCATTCTTCTTTCATCTGAAAATACTATTTTACATAAAAGACTTTCTCCAAAACACGGGAATTTGACAGATATTTTTGAGGAGCTAATCTATATACATGATCTTTTCCGGCACATGAATTTAGAAATCCAATTACTTTTAGTCACTGTACAAGAGTTCAGAAAGGATGACGGTAAGGGTAGTTGGAGAAGGCGAGGAATCAGCATTATTGACTCAAAGTTGAAGGAAATTCATGAAAACTACCTTATTAAAGATGCTGTTCAGTTGTTCAAATTCTTACCCAAAGAACTCTACAATTCCAAATTTACAACCAGAGAATTATCCTCAGCCATGTCAATCACAATGAATCGTGCTCAAAAGATTTGCTATTGTCTAAAAAAATTGGAACTTATTAAACCCATTTCAAAACAGGGAAGATTAACGGTATATCAAAAAACAAGGAGCTAAATCATGTTTAATCGGATAAGAAAACACCAATGAGTTAACTCCTAAGGAATTTTATGCAGATAGATCGTATTGTAAACGGTATAATTGTTTATAAGTCCCGTCTAGTTTCATCAATTCTTCATGAGAGCCTTGTTCAATAAGTTTTCCTTTGTGTAAAACGAGAATTCGGTCAGCACTACGGATCGTTGATAAGCGATGAGCTATGGTAATAACTGTTCTGTTACAAGAAACCTTTTTCATGGCATCCTGAATAAGCGCTTCGGTTACCGGGTCAATATTACTTGTTGCTTCATCAAGAACTAATATTTTCGGATCAGACACAACAGCTCTTGCAAGAGCAATTAATTGTCTCTCCCCGGCTGATAAAGTTGTCGCCCTTTCAGTAATATTGGTATCAAATCCATTTTCGAATTTATTAATCAAATGATCTACATGAACATATTTTGCCGCTTCAATCGCCTGTTCATCTGAAATATTTTCATTAAATAGTTTGATGTTATCCAAAACACTACCTGAGAAGAGAAAAACATCCTGAAGAACAACGGCTATCCCTTTTCTCAATAATTCTAATTGATAATCATAAATTGAATCATCATCAATTTTAATCTTCCCATCCTGTATCGGATAAAGTGCTGTTAAAATGTTCATCATGGAAGTCTTCCCGGCACCGGTCTCACCAACAATTGCTATTTCCTCCTCGGGTTTTACATCAAAAGAAATTCCTTTCAGAACTTGCTTTTCTCCATCATAAGACAGCTTAACATCTTCAAACTTCACTTCCCCTTTGGTTATCGACTTGGAAATGTTCTTTGTTTCAACACCTATACCTTCTTTTTCGTCCATTAGATTAAAGATCTTTTCAGAAGAGGCAAATGCATTTTGGACAATGTTAAACTTTTCAGATATATCCCTCAACGGTTGAAAAAGCATATCGATGTAGTTGATAAAAGCATACAGTATACCAAAGCTCAATGTTCCCGAAAGTAAATCACCTGCCGCAAACCAAATCACGGTTGTCATACCAAGATAAAAGAGTAAATCCATAGTTGGTCTAAATATGGCAAAAACCATTAACTGTTGCATTGTTGATTTATAATAACTCTCGTTGATATCTGAAAATTCCTTCTTTTTAGCCTTTTCTCTATTAAAAAGTTGAATAACAGACATTCCGGATATGTGTTCCGCCATAAAGGCATTGATTCTGGCTAATCGGGTTCTCACTTTTCTGAAAGCCTTCCTGGCAAATATCCTAAATAAAACAGTAGCCAAAAAGATGAATGGAACGATAATCATCGCATATCCCGTCAATTTGGGACTGATAATAATCATAAAAACGATGATGCCTGCCAACATTAGTACGTCTTTAATCAAGCTTGTAATAGCGGAAGTAAAAAACTCATTCAGGTTTTCAGTATCATTGGTTACACGAGTTACTATCCTTCCTGTTGGATTTTGATCGTAAAATTTCATAGGCAACCTCAACAGATGACGAAAGAGTTGGTCTCTTATATCTAATATAACTTTTTGACCCATCAAATTTGAAGTAATAACCTGTCCGAATGTACAAACGAAATTACCTACCAGTACGAATATCAACATTATGACCAGTGTATTTAAGGAATTAATATCCGATTTTCTTAAAATTTCCATATCTTCAGGACTTAAATAATAGGATTTTTCTCCGTCTGTAAGATTAAATCCAGTTTCATTCTCTGCTTTCTGAAACATCAACTGAAACTGTCCCTGTTCGCTTTTTTGAATCCAGATTTGTTGACTCTCTGCATCAATTTTAATTGCGTTGTCTTTTTGAGTACTTGACACGATATACTTGTAGTCCTGAGACATGTAATTATCGATGGCTGTTTTTGTAAAAAAAGGAACAGTCAGCTGAAGTAATGTTGCCAATCCTAAAAAAACAAGACTAAAGATAAAAAGAAGCTTGTAAGGTTTGACATATTTCCATAACCGTTTAAAAATCTCAAGATCAAATTTACTTCCGGCTGTTTCACTTTCCAACCGATAATCCTTATTTTCAGCCATTTTTATCCTCCCCTTTGAGTTCTTCTTCGATCAATTGGTTGTTGTACAATTCAGAATACTGACCGTTATTTTCCAACAGTTCATCATGTGTTCCCATTTCGACAATTTTTCCCTCATCAAAAACAAATATCCGGTCTGCCCTTGATACAGCCTTCAATCTATGGGAGATGATAATCGTGGTCCGGTTCTTTATCTCTTCATTTAGACTGTCTAAAATCCTTAATTCTGTTTCTATGTCAACAGCACTCAAACAATCATCTAAAATAACCACCGGTGTCTTTTTCATCAAAGCACGTGCAATGGCAACCCTTTGTTTCTGACCTCCCGATAAAGTAACGCCCCTCTCACCCACAATTGTTTTATAGCCTTGAGGAAAATCTTGAATATTAGAATGAACTGCTGCCAAGTGGGCATATTGCTCAACATCTTCTTGAGAATAATTATCAACACTAAAACCAATATTTTCTGTGATAGTTGCAGAAAACAAAAAGGGTTCCTGTGGAACATAAGCAACCTGTTCTCTGATTTCTTTCATCCTCAGTTGATTGATATCATATTCGCCTATACAGATGTGATTATTCTTTACAGAATACATTTTGACAAGTAGTTTTGCCAGTGTTGATTTCCCGCTTCCAGTTTTACCCACGAACGCAACGGTTTGTCCTGGATTAATATGTAGATCGATATCATGTAGAACTCGTTTCTCGCTCCCAGGATAAGTGAAAGAAAGGTTTTTCACTTTAATCTCTTTTGATAAATCGGCCTTTTTCGGTTCATTAGGATCCATAACTTCAGACGATTGATTTTCTATCCACATAATTCTTTTATATGATGCTCTTCCCCTTTGGATTACATTTACAACCCATCCAATGGCCATTATCGGCCATACAAGCATCATAAGATACTGTGAAAAGGCGACAAACTGGCCTAATGATATTTCTCCAAGAATGACCAAACGTCCGCCATACCATATAGTCAATGCCATACCCAAGGCAGACATCAATTCAATTAAGGGAAGAAAAGTTCCCCATAACTTTATCAATCTCATAGATTTGTTAAAATAATCCTGACATTTTCCGAAAAATGTGTTGCCTCGCTCATTTTCCATTGTATAACTTTTTACAACTTGCATCCCGTCTAAAGTTTCTTGAACAGTATCGGTAAGATTTGAGAAAGCTTTTTGCATGGACTCAAAGCGTTTATGAATGGTCCCACCATACGAAAGTGCAACGATTGCCAAAATCGGTAAGGGGATAATCCCTATCAAAGTCAATCGAAGGTCTACTCTGGTTATCATCATATAAACACTCAATGACCCGAGAATAATGGAATCGGTTAACATGATAACACCTTGCGCTAACATCATCCTTGTGGCATTTAGGTCATTTGTTGTCCTTGCCATAAGATCTCCGGTTTTTGTTTTGTCATAAAAAGCTGGGGATAAGCACAAAAGCTTTTTAAAAACATTTGATCTTACATATTTTTCAAATTTTCTTGAGGTTCCGATGATGAAATATCTCCAAAAAAAACGTAAAACAAACATACCGCCTGCAAGCAATAGAATGATTTTGATAACCCCTACTATTTCATCCATCCCTTCATTCAAATACTTGACACCATCTATCAATT
>JAYEGQ010000317.1:0-7263 GCA_034659095.1 Thermotogota bacterium | reverse complement strand
CTGAGTTTTTTGAAAAGCTCAGGGGATTACATCTGTTTTTGTTTGGAAAAGTTTAAATCCTATGATTTTTTGCTTTTTGAGGGATTTTCCCTTTTTTGGAAATGGCTGTTTTTTCGGTGGAATCATGATCATGATACGCCTGTTTTTTTGCATCATTAAGGGGAGATGTTCTTTTAAAAAGACGAAATGTTGGTTTTCTCGAAAAAAATCGGTTTTATGTGTTGTAATCTTGTGTACAAAGTTGTTCCATTGTTCGGTATCTTCGTTTGATTTTAAGAAATCTAATAGTTTGTCATAGGAATCAATTTGGTTCATTCTCATGAAGCTATCGATTTTGGATTGTAGCATTTGCCGTTTATTCATCTTACATTCCATCCCGAACCGCTTGCTCAGATAATCGGTGAATTGGTAATATACTTTATCGGTAAATTGCTGTTTATAAGGCATTATAAACCCTCCAAATATCTAAAAAGAAAGTTGGGAATTTCTTTCAGATCCAATATTTTTTGAACCGCTTGAAGTTTTATTGCCTCTTTTGGCATACCAAACACAATCGAACTTTTTTCATCTTGAGCGATTGTATAAGCACCGCTGTTTTTCATATTCAAAAGCCCTTTTGCTCCATCAGCCCCCATACCTGTCAGTATGACTCCTACTGCGTCACTTTTGGCGTATTTGGCCACTGAGTCAAACAAAATCTCTACAGCAGGTTTTTGATGATGCACAAGTGGGCTATCAAAAACTCTTGTATAAAAGAATGCACCTTTTTTTTGAATCTCCAAGTGTTTTCCCCCAGGCGCCAGATATGCAGTGCCATTAATCAATTGTTCTCCACCCTTTGCTTCTAAAACATTCAGGCGGGATATTTCATTTAACCTGGCTGCAAATTGTGTTGTAAAGTTCTCTGGCATGTGTTGTACCATTACAACAGGAGGAAATTTTCCGGGCAATCTTGCCATAATCTTTCTGATGGCATGTGTACCACCGGTAGAGGCACCTATGGCAATAATCGGTTTAGGCATCAAAAGGTCTTTAGGTTTATCAGATGGTTGTACAGCACGAATTCTTCTGTTTTTTAACAATCTTAATTGGGTGGCGTTTAATCTGGATGCGGTTCTTATGAGGTCGGTAATTTTTTCTTTCAACTCCGGTAACTTTCCCTTTTGAGAGGGTTTTGAAACTACACCTACCGCTCCCAAATCGTATGCTCTGTACTCATATTTTGATCTTTCTTTTGCAAGAGAGCTAAATATAATTACGGGCATGGGTTTTGATTTCATCAATTTCTCAAGAAAGGTAAGCCCATCCATCCTAGGCATTTCAATGTCCAGGATGATAACATCTGGATTCAAATAAACTATTTTATCTCTTCCCTCATAAGGGTCAGATGCCTCACCGACTATTTCTATGTCTCTTTCTGCGTTTAACATTTCAATAACAGCTCTACGTATCAACTTTGAATCATCAATTATTAGAACCTGAATTTTTTTCTTCATCATGTATTATACCAATCTGAATTTCGAATTTTTTTTAATTTATAAACTAATAATTCCCCGTTTTCACTGTTAAATATTACCTTTCTTCCTAAGCCTCCGCCTGTGTCTTTAGAGGAAATATTGTAATGATTTTTTTCCAACCAGTCCATGGCATATTCCACATTTAATGGTCCCACTGTTGACTTCATGGTGTCATTGGTTGAGCCGCCTAGGACATGAATTTCAAGGTTATGCTTATCAGATTTTATTTTTTTCATCAAATGAAACAAATATGGAATCGAGACATTCCCATATCTACCATTCGGTTTACGTTCAGCTGATGGCAAAACATAATGATTCATTCCACCACATTTATTTACCTTATCCCAAATCGCTATTGCCACACAAGAGCCTAAAACAGTATGAATAAAATAAGGTTCTTGACTAACAAAAACATAACCGGGATGGAGGAAATAACTATTCCCGTTTTCAGTAAAACTCGTCTCCATTTGTATCACCTTACTCTCAATTAATAAATAGAAAAAAAACAGAAGAGATTATGAACATTCTATATTTTATCATATCCATAAAATAAAATATAGTATTTAAACATGATCAGGATGTATAATAAAATATTGTAATCAAAAACAAATGTAATATTATTGGAATATAATCAGAAACTTAGGTTCTTTTCCAGCTTCATAAACACTACATATAACTTTTGAATAATATTCTGAATAAAACGGATAAAACAAGTCGCTGTTTTTTTCTTGATGGATTAAATCATAGTCATTTTTCGTAGATTTATTGGTAAATTGTTTTAAATACAAAGCGTATTGACCAGTCTGATTAGAAGAGAATATAATGGATTCGTTATTTTTAAAAATGACATCCATTTCATTGAAAACTGAATCTGTAAGTTGATTTAGGCTTTTCTCAGGAATATTAAATAGATAAAGGTCATACTGATTTTTATTAAGCATGCTTAAGACTAAATTATTATCGTAAATGTCAAATGACTGAATACGATTTTCAAACACATAATTTTCAAGTACACCTCCATTGGAATCAATCTTGATGATAGTTTTTCCTTCTGAATAGTAGATTTTTCCTGCGTGATTTCTTAAACAATTGATCTTTCCTCTTTTAAGCTCAATCATTTCGTCAGTGATTAGATGATAAGAGTTAAGTGAAAAACCATCTTCCACTGCTTTTAGGAAATACAAAATTTGTTTGTTCAATACGGGAAAATAATCTCCTGTTTCAGGTATAATGATCTCTTTTTCTTGATAGTTCAACAAATCCAAGACAAAGGAATTTCGATTACCGGTTCCTTTATCACTGATATAAACAAAAAAAGCACCCGTTTCATCTACATAAGGATATTCATACAAAGCTTCTATGACTTCAATATGTTTCCTTATATCAGATGATTGTTTTTTTATGGTCTCTGCAATCAAAAGGGTTTCTTCCACATTTAAAAAGAAGCTGATTACCTTTTCAGTTGTTAATTCAAATTCCTGTTTTAGGGGAAATTCTCTGATTACTTTTTTATTCTTAATCACTTCAATGACATTTGCCTTATGATTTAATGTGACTTCCACATCAAAAAACACCGTTTTCAATCTATTTGAACGATTAAATATAAGCTCTTGAAAAAACGGATCATTTTTTATATGAGTTTCCTGGCTAATTAGAATTAAGTTGAAAAAAATTATTAGAATTAAGAATAAATATTTTTTTAGCATGAATGAATTTTTATCATATTGGTTGTACCTGCTTTACCCCAAGGAATACCAGCGGTGATTAATATCTTTTCCCTTTTTCTTACCAAACCAATTTCCAATAATTTTGATACTCCTTTGTCTATCATTTCATCTGTATTTTCTGTTTCGGGAATCAACACAGGTGTTACACCTCCTACCAATGAAAGCGTATAATAGGTTTCTATACTGGGTGTGATGCCAATAAGATTTGCGTCAGGTTTAAAACTGGATACAATACGAGCTGTATGTCCCGTTACGGTTGAAGTGACAATAATGTTGATTCCTAATTGCCTGCATATCGCTTTACAAGATTTTGCGATGGCACCTTCATCGGAAGTAATGTGTTCATCTTTTAAATATTCTTCCGTTCCTTTATTGTAAATCAGCTCAAACAAATCTTCTTCTGTTTTTTGAGCAATTCTATTCATGACCTTTACAGCTTTTACAGGGTATTTTCCGATGGTCGTCTCTCCGGATAGCATGACAGCATCTGTGCCATCAACGATGGCGTTTGCAATATCTGTTGCTTCAGCCCTTGTGGGTCTGGGATTCTCAACCATGGATTCCAACATTTGTGTTGCAGTTATTACCGGTTTACTTTGATTATTTGCCATCTTAATAATCAACTTCTGAGCAACCGGTACTTCTTCTGTTGGTATTTCTACACCCAGATCCCCCCTGGCAACCATGACGCCATTCGCTTTATAGATGATGCTTCTTAAATGCTGCATGGCCTGTTTGGTTTCTATTTTTGCTATGATGGGGATGTTTGTTTTGTATTTTCTTTGTATGTCCCGACAGACATCCAAATCATCTGGAGTTCTAACAAAGGATTGAGCAAAGTAGTCTACATGTTCTTTCGCTCCGAGTCGTAAGTATTCTTTATCTTTATCAGTCAAGGGGGGGAGACCGATATTAACCCTGGGAACGTTGATCCCTTTATTATTTGAAATTGTTCCCGAATTTAGAACGCGGGTTTTAATCATGCCTTCATCTCTTTCTATCACTTTTAATGCGATCAAACCATCATACAATAGAATTAAATCGCCTTGTCTGACATCTTTTGAAAGATTACTATAACTAATTGAGCATTTTTGATTATCCCCAATAATTTCTTCGGAGTATAAAGTGAACTCCTGGCCTTCTTCAAGTTCGACTTCAGGTTTATTAAATTTTCCCGTTCTTATTTTGGGTCCTTCCAGATCTAATAAAATTCCCAAAGGAAGTTGTAATTCTTCTCTGAGCTTTTTGATTCGGGTAATAACTTTCAGGTGATCTTCGGGTGTTTCATGAGAGGTATTAAGTCGAAAAACGTTTACTCCGGCTTTAATTAATTCCCTGAGCATTGGCTCTTCTCTTGATGCAGGACCGAGTGTAGCTACAATTTTCGTTCTTCGCATTTAATGTTCACCACCATCGTTAAGATAGAATATATGATAATTTGTACAAATCCATGTTAATGGGTTTCTTTTTCCCTAAAATGTCTTCATAGGGGACTCTTGCCATTATATTGGTCTGTAATCCAATCATTTTTCCGAAATCATCGTCTAATATTGCTTGAACAGCGTGCAATCCCATTCTGGTTGATAGACTGCGGTCGAATGCAGAAGGGCTTCCCCCACGTTGCACATGTCCTAAAATCGTAATCCTTGTTTCATACCCTATCTTGTGTTCTAAATGTCTTGATACGGTGTACGCACTGGCAGCACCTTCAGCAACAATGATGATACTGTTTATTTTACCCCTTTTTCTTTCTTCCAATAATCTGTCAGAAAGTTTATCGTAATCTACAGGAACTTCAGGGATAATGGCAGCTTCTGAGCCGGTTATAATGGCTGTCATAAGTGCGATGTATCCATTTTCTCTTCCCATAACTTCAACGATAAACGCCCTTTCATGGGAGGTAGCGGTGTCTTTTAATTTCTGCACAGCCTCCATTGTAGTATTCAAACAGGTATCAACACCGATGCACATATCTGTTCCGTATATATCATTGTCAATACTCCCGGGGATTCCAATAGTGGGGATTCCATGATCTGCATCAAGAAAAGCAGCTCCATGTAAGCTTCCGTCTCCACCGATGACAACAAGGGCTTCAATTTCATGTTTTTTTAGGATTTGTGCTGCCTCATCTCTTACATTCGTCACTTTAAATTCAGGGCATCTTGCTGTTCGAAGAAATGTACCGCCTTTTTCCATAATTCCTGACACATCCCTAAATTCAAGTTTGTGGATATCTTCATCAAGCAGACCCGCATAACCCCGGAATATTCCATAGACTTCCAAATCGCTTTTAATGCCATATCTTACTATAGCCCTAACGGCTGCATTCATTCCCGGAGAATCTCCACCGCTTGTTAATACTGCAATTCGCTTTACTGCCATATTAAGAAACCTCCTGTTTTTGATTTAAAGTTTTTCTGGCATCCTTTGCGGAAAAAAGTACTATTTCTTGCAATTGTTCAATCCTTTCGTTCTTAAAAAGGGAAACAATGTCTATTAAAATGATCAATCGCTCATCAGATTCATAGGTAACAACGTCTTTTATTCCCAAGGCACCAATTAGAAAGATGACAAAGTCTTCTTTTGTTAATTCCAATTCTGAACCAAATTTGTTTAAAGTCTTTGCAGCCTTCTGTTTTAAGTGCTTGATCTCATCGTTTTTCTGTTTTATTCTATCTAAAAAAGGTCTTCCTGTATTTTTAAATATTTTATCAAGTGTGTCATCATTTAATGCCAAAGTATTGATATAACCACTCATGAACTCTTTATTTTCGAAACAATACTCTTTCCAAAAAGTCAGCCACTCTGACCGATCATGTTGCAAGATTGTAAAAAAACCCTGAGACTTCTCTCTTAAAATACTTCGCAAAATCCACCTCTCAACTGTATTTTCTTTTGAATAAACCTAAGACAAGGTCCACTTCTCCTTTTCCAATACCCAATTTTTTTGCGATTTCCATAGCTTCCATACCTTCTGAAGAAAGATTCATAATTTTATGTTCCAAAGAACTGTTTTTTAAATCTGGCGGATTGATAAATTCTTCTTCAAAGGTGAAGTGGTCCTCATCCTTACTTTCTTTAGGCTTTTCATCAGGAATCAATTCTTCTTCCTTTTCTTTAATTTGTTCATTTATCTCATTTTTTGAGCTTTTTATCGAATTCTTTTTGTTTTGATCATCAGAGTTTTGTTGAAGTTTTCCGCTTTTACCTTCAATCTCACTCAATGCTTTTGTTGTATCTGACAAAATCGCCGATAATCTAAAATACATTTCATTGGCTTCCCTTAAAACTTTGTTCATTTCTTCAATCTTATTTTCCATGGCAGTGAGTCGTGTGGCTGAAATATGTTGAAACTTGCTGATTAATTCCAGTACCCTGTCTTCAAATGCAGATAAATCTATCTCCATTTCTGTATTCTTTTTTTTTGTTCTTTTCAGAAAAATAAAACTGAAAACAACGATGATAACCAACGTTAAGATAGTAACTGTTGTTATTAAAAAATCAGACATCTGGTCTGTATCTGCCCCTTACCATGTGAGTTTATTCAGCTTCTTCCTTTGATAGTCTTTGTTCGATTTTTTCGAGTTTCTCTAAGATCTTATTAAAATCCTCTTTCTTGACAAACTCATCCTCGCCGGATACGTCTTTTTTGGCTTCGTTGAAATTTTTCTGAAGATCTTCTGGTATATATTT
The DNA here is from genome assembly GCA_034659095.1 of Thermotogota bacterium. Taxonomy (GTDB): domain Bacteria; phylum Thermotogota; class Thermotogae; order MWEM01; family MWEM01; genus JASUTC01. The sequence goes on along the minus strand of JAYEGQ010000317.1, from coordinate 326 downwards.
TTCATAGTATTTCTTGGCCTCTTCAGTACTAATTTTGCCGCTTTTTTTAAGATCTTCAAGCAATTCGTTAAACCTTTTCTTCATGTACAATGAAAAACCTAGACTAAGAGATAAAGGGCTTAATTGTTCTTTCAGTTGTTCACCTTCTCTTAAGTCTTCAAACATTCTTTGAGCCTCCTCTTGAGTGATTTTACCTCTTGTGTAACTATTCAGGACCCTTCAAAAACACTCAAGAAAAAAACAAAGCATTAACAATTAAAAGCGGATCATGCCCTTGAAAGCAAAAACGAAGCGCCTCAAAAATATTGAGTCCGTTTTTTCTTGCG
>JAYEGQ010000316.1:0-7387 GCA_034659095.1 Thermotogota bacterium | reverse complement strand
AAAGGCAAAAACACAGGGAAGATGCCGGAAATACTGACAGAGATAGACAGGACGTTTCCGTTGAGAGCAACTGATCGAAAACTTGAAGAACAAAATCAACGACTGAAAAATTTAGTAGCCGAAAAAGGACAGGAAGTTGATGCAATCTGCGCCTAATTTTGACAAGCGTCTGAATATTGTAGTCAAGACTCCTGATGGACATTACGGTTCTTATGCGGGGATTTGGTATGAACCGACTCAAAATATCGCCTATGTTGAACCGGTAGCGACTGATCCCGATTACAGAAGGATGGGACTTGGAAAAGCAGCCGTCCTTGAAAGTATTAAAGACGTTCGCTCACTTTACGGTGCAGATAAGGTGTATGTGGGAACGGCTATGGATTTTTACCTGTCTTTCGGTTTTAGAAATCTATATTGCAATTGGGCTTGGAAAAAGATTTATTGATACTGGTTATTTATTATCGGCAATTGAAATAAACAAATCAAAGGTGTGGTCCTGGGATTTCATGTTAATAAGTAACACTTTGTCCGTTGCGGTTGTAAAAGTGGTGCTTTCTCCTAATGATATTTGCGGAGGAACAATATCGCAATTGTAATCGTTACCGGAAAAACCGTTCATGGCGTTCCCGCTGATAATATTGGCCAGTTCACCAATGGCAGACGCAACAAATTTGTCCACTTTTTCAAATTTCATGCCGGACATCTCTTCTACAATCTTTAGAATAAATCCTTCCGGGAAACTAAAGAGGATGGTACCTTTCAAATCACCGGTTATTCCGATGGAAACGTTTGTCGTATTACGGGTGTCGATTTCCTCAACAATTTGAAGTTGCCCTTTTTCTACATCCCAACCAAACATCTTTTTGAATACATCCTTGGAAGCGGTATAGATTGGATTGATTTGCTCAACTTTCAACTTTAACGCCTCCTTCCGGAACATATTTGGCAATGTTTTGATCTTCACCGGTCACATGGTTGATTAACCATGTAAGGAGTCTTCCGCTGAATTCCATGATGAGGTCTTCGTTGTATTTGTCTTTTTCAAATTCCTTTTTAAAGGAAACGATATCCTGTTTGAACTTTTCGTGAATTTTATGATGGGCTTCATAGCCGGGGTATTTTACCTTTTTTTGCAAAGCCTCCTCTGATTTGAAGTGTACATCTACATACTCTCCCATGAATCCGAAGGTTTTCTCAATCTCATCCATTTTTTCTTCCAAGGGTTTTCCATTTCTCAAAACAATGAGAAAACTGTTTAACCTCTTGAACAGCTCCTGATGTTGTTTGTCAATGAGTTCAACACCGATTTTGTATTGGTCTTTCCATAGCAATTGAATCACTCCCCTCAAGAATACGACGTATTTTTGAGTTAAATAATGCTAATGATGTAATTTTACCGTAATGTCAACAGAGCTTGATCCAACATCCCACACAATATGGACGGTGTGAGGGTTGAACTATCATGATCTTTTTTGTACAGATCAGCCGCCAGGCCGTGCAAATAAACGCCCAGTTGTGTTGCTCGGTAGGGTTTCATCCCTTTGGCCAGATAGGCTCCGATGATGCCTGCCAATACATCTCCGCTTCCGCCTGTCGCCAGGCCTTCGTTTCCGGTGGTGTTGATGATCAACTGCCCTTGACAGGTGCTGATAAGGGTTGTTGAATCTTTTAAAACCACTGTACAGTGATGTTTTGTTGCGAAAGTTCTGAGGATTTCAAAGCGGTTTGCTTTTATTTCAGCTACGGACTTTCCGGTCAGTCTTGAAAATTCTCCCATATGGGGAGTCAGCACGGTTTCACCTTTTCTTTTCGCCAATTTATCAAGAGATTCATTCGTTGACAGGGCAAAGAGACCATCGGCATCAATGACTACAGGTTTATCAGTTTTTGAGATAAATTCATTGACCAAACAATTGGTCGAGTAACGCCTGCCAAGTCCCGGACCAATCACATAGGCATCTGCATCTTGTGTTTTTTCCAATATCATATCCAGACTTCCGAGACCATGAAAATCCATTGAAGAGGGTATTTGATTGATAATAATTTCCGGGTCAACGGTAAAAAAGGATTGGGAATGATATTCCGGCAGTATGCCTTTTACCATTCCAGCACCGCTTTTTAAGGCGCCTGTCAAAGACAACAATGGCGCTCCTTTGTAATCTGAGCTGCCCCCGATAACGGCCAATCTGCCCATACTTCCTTTGTGGACATCTGGCTCTGCATTTGGAAGAATATTTTTAGCCGTCAATGCGTTCATGAGATATTTTTCTTGCCAACCGATGGCTTTCGGGGTGTCGTTGGAAATTCCTATATAAGAGCATTTTAACTTGCCAATCAGTTTTCGGGCCGGGTAAAAGAACATCCCAGACTTGGGAAAGGCGAAGGTAACGGTTAAATCAGCGTAAAAAGGGTTTTCTGCAAATAAACTCCCATTTACAGCATTTATACCTGTTGGAACATCTACAGCGCATTTAAAGGCATCTGAATAATTGACATTTTCCAGAAAATCATCAATTTCATTGGGAATGGGTCTGTCCAAGCCGGTTCCGAAAATGGCATCAACGATTAAATCATAATGGTCTAAGGAATCTTTTAAAGATGCCATATCAGTTGTGATGCTACAACTTTTTTTTGACAGCAAATTAAACTGCCTTTTTGCATCCGGTGAAAGTCGTCCAACACCCATTGTCATGAGCAAGGTGCAGTGACTGGACAGATCGGTCAATTCCCTGGCCATACAAAGCCCATCTCCGGCGTTATTGCCAATCCCGCATAATATCAGTGCTTTTTCCGGAACACCACCAAAATCGTCCAAAATGGCATGCACCACCGAATGGGCTGCCCGCTCCATAAGCACTATAGACGGTATTCCTTGTTGTATGGTATATTGATCACATTTTCCGATTTCAGAAGGAGTTAATATTTTAATCGGTATCACCTCTTAAAAACATAGATAATTGTTGTGTTTTTCTTTTCTTCCGTTTTGAAGAGCTTCGGCTTTTTTTCTTTATCTCGTCCATCTGTTTCAAACCCAAGACTCTTATTTTTCCTTCCAGATTCTTTTCATCCGTGATAGTGTCAAGAACTTCATGAGCTCGCTCAACCACTTCTTTTGGCAAGCCGGCTATCTTTGCAACTTCGACTCCGTAACTTTTGGAAGAGATTCCCTCTTCCACTTTATGTAAGAAGATAACTTCTTTGTTTTCTTCCAGAACTTTAACACAGAGATTTTTCATTCCATCGTAGAGATTGGCCAACTCCGTGAGCTCATTGTAATGAGTGGCAAATATGGTATAGGCGCCAATAGTGTTATGCAGATATTCAGATACCACCCATGCGATACTGATCCCATCATAGGTACTGGTACCCCGGCCCACTTCGTCTAAAATGACCAAAGAATCCTCCGTTGCATTGTTTAAGATGGTGGCCGTCTCAGACATCTCCACCAAAAAAGTACTTTTACCCGAAGACAGGTCGTCTCTGGCACCGATACGAGTGAAGATTCGGTCCAGTATCGGTAACTGTGCTGTTTTTGCAGGAATAAACGATCCCATTTGAGCCATTAGACAAGTTAATGCCGTTTGTCTTAAATAGGTGGATTTACCCGACATATTGGGTCCGGTGAGTATGATAAAAGAGCCGTTTTGATCCAGGGAAATATCATTGGGGATGAAGTTTTCCTCAAAGCACTCCACAACGGGATGACGACCATCTTGGATCTTTAAAATCCGTTGATTGTTAAAGGTGGGTTCGCAGTAGTTTTTCTCAACCGCCAGCTTGGCCAGAGATAGATAACTGTCCAGACAGGCCAGGGCAAAGGCGTTTTCCTTCAACGCTGGAATAAAGCCGGTGGCTTGCTCCATCAATCGGATAAAGGCCTGTCTTTCCAAGGTTTCCACCCGTTCCGCCGCCATGGTCAATTTTTCCTCGATTGGTTTTAACGCATCACTTACATAACGCTCACTGGATACCAAGGTTTGTTTTCTCACATAATCATCGGGGATTTTTGAGGTGTGGGCTTTGGATACCTCGATATAATAACCAAAAACCTTATTTTGTTTGATTTTAAGGTTTGAAATGCCGGTTCTTTCTCGCTCATAGGCTTCCAGTTCTTTCAGTTTTTTGCCGCTTCCCGTAAGCAATTCCCGGTACTCATCCAGTTCTTCATCGAATCCTTCCTTGATGGTTTTTCCCGAACCGATTTGACTGTCCGGTTCATCGTACAGGGCATTTTCCAGTAATTCTTTAAGATCAGTGATGGGATCCAAATGATTGAGAATATCTCCAAAGACTGGGTGATCCTGCAACAGCTCGATGATCTCCGGTATCTTTTCAAGCGTTGATCTCAGAGAGACAAAATCAGCAGTAGATGCCTTTCTGTATGAAAGCCGGGAGAGAATTCGTTCGATGTCATAAACCTCATCCAACGCTTGTCCCAATGAGGTTCGAAACCATTCATCTTCATATAACTCTCGAACATGATCCAAACGACTCTTTATGGCCTCTTGATTTCTTAGAGGTGAGAGCATCCATTCTTTTAATTTGCGTTTTCCAAGAGATGTTACTGTTCTGTCGATGACGTTGAATAGAGAAGTGGAACGTTTGTCCCTGGAATCTCCGATCAGATCCAGATTTTCAACGGTGGTGTTGTCGATGAGTAGTCGTTGTTGATCGTTCATAAAAACGGGGCGGGATAAATGCTCAAAGGCATCCATATGCTGATAGTCCAAATATTTCAAAGTGGCGCCATACAACGAACAGGCATCCGGGGGCAGTTCCAGGAAAGAGATGTCTCCCACTTCAAAAACCCGTTCAAGTTGAGCTACTGCCTCATCGACATTGTAATACCATTTGGGTAGGGCTTCAATGTACAGGCCGCTGATCTGTTTTTTTAGCTGCTGAATAGCGTTTTCTGCTTCAAAGCATTCCGGGTAGAGGAGTTGAACAGTTTGGAATTTTTTAACAATGTCTTCCAACTCTTGCCATTGTTTTCTTTGAAAGACCATGGAACCTCCGGTGGAAATATCCAGTAACACGCAAAAAAAGCCATCGTTTGACGCCATCACCGAAGCCATATAGCTGTTGGTGGTTTCCTGAAGGATGGAATCTTCAATGACGGTTCCCGGTGTGACCACCCGAGTGACTTCACGCCGGACAATCCCAGTCGCTTGTTTAGGGTCTTCTACCTGATCACAAATGGCAACCTTCAAACCGGCTTCCACCAGTTTTTTTAGATAATTGTTTAACGCATGATGAGGAATCCCCGCCATATCATTGCCATTTCGGTGTGTGAGCACCAGTTGCAGCACACGAGAAATTCGTTTTGCATCTTCAAAGAAGGCTTCGTAAAAATCTCCCAGGCGAAACAGCAGAATGGCGTCTTGAAAATGTGACTTGATATCCATATACTGTTGCATCATAGGGGTGAGCTTCTTTTCAGACACTGTTAAACCACCTCTCCGTATAGAGGACCGGCTGAAACACGGTGTATTTTTACTTGTTTCCATTGTCCGATTTGGTCTGAACCGGCTTTAAAAATGACGATTTTATTTCTTGAAGTTCGCCCATACATAAGATGAGGCTTTCTGGGCAGAACGGCCTCTCCAATCACATCAACGACTTTATCCTGATAACTCTCGTTGAAGGCTCGATTCATTTCCTTTTGAACTTCCAGAAGGTAATTTAATCGCTTCTTTTTGATCTCAAGAGGCACATCATCCACCATTTTCTCAGCGGCAACAGTACCTTCTCTGGGAGAATAAATAGCCAAATTAACCTTTTCATAACCTACTTCTTTTACCAGGTTTACACTTTCAAGAAAATCCTCTTCCGTTTCTCCGGGAAAACCGATGATGATATCACTGGTGAGAGATACACCTGGCAATCCCTTTTTGATCTTTTTGATCAGTTCCAGGTATTCATCTTTTGTATAACGCCGGTTCATGGCTTTTAATATTTTATCACTGCCAGATTGAACGGGCAAATGAATGGATTGGGCAAAATTATCGGCCTCTCCAATCACATCAATGACTTTTTCTGAAAAATCTGAAGGGTAAGAAGTTAAAAACCAAATCCGCTGCAATCCTTTTATTTGTGAAACTGCCTTCAACAAATTGGCGAAGGTTACCTTTTCATCATCCACGTCTAATCCGTATGAATCTACGTTTTGGCCCAATAGTGTGATTTCCTTATAGCCCTCTTTGGCTAATTGCTCACATTCAGCCACAATGTCATCAAAAGATCTGCTGAGTTCTCTCCCTCTCGTAAAAGGCACGATACAATAGGAACAGAACTTGTTACAACCATAAGAGATGGTCACCCAGGCATGATGAGAACTGTTTCTGACAGCCGGTGTAGTATGATCAATTTCATCCAAAGTATCGGAAAAATCCATAAATCGCTTGCCGTTCATGGCTTTTAAAGCATGTTCTTCAATTCTGGTGATGGATCGTGTCCCAAAAACAAAATCAACGCCTTGTCTTCTCAGTAAGGTCTTTTTTTCTTTATCCGCTACACAACCGCAGACACCCACTTTAATCGTTCTTCCTTCTTCTCGCTTCATTTTGTTGAGCCTGCCGATAAAGGCATAGGCCTTATCTTCAGATTTTTGCCTGACGGCACAGGTGTTGACCAAAACCACATCCGCATCATCAAGACCAGTGATTTCATGTCCTTTTTGTCTCAAAATGCCTTTCATGATCTCAGTATCGTTGACATTCATCTGGCAGCCATACGTTTTAAAATAGAATTTCAATTTTTTCTTTCCATCCTTTCTGTTATTTTTATCGAAGCATCATATAAAATAATTGATGTGGAAACGGCTACATTTAACGAATCACAAGTTCCCAACATCGGTATCTTCACCAACATTCCGGGGTGATTATACCACTCTTTGTTGATACCGTAACGTTCACTGCCAGCCACAAGTGCTGTTTTAGCAGGGTATTGGGCGTGATAATAATCTTCTCTGGCATCTGTATCTGTTAAGGCGATGATGATGTTGTTTTCTTCAAGCCATTGAATGGTTTCATCCAGACCCTTTTCCAAAACGGGAACACTAAAGATAGCTCCCTGACTTCCTTTCAACACCTTGGGATGCGTCAAACGAGCGCGTCTGTTACAAATAATTACCCCGCGAACTCCAGCACCATCACAGCTTCTCAATATGGTTCCGATATTTCCGGGTATTTCCACTCCGTCTAAAATCACATAAAGACTATTTTCTGTTGGAAAAATATTCTTAAAATCGTAGTGGGGGATTTCGCAAACGGCCAACAAACCATCCGGCTTTTTGTATTCACTGATCCTTGAAAACACTTTATCCGAAACCAGACATCTGTCATAAGTTTCATCCTGTTCGATGATTTTTTCAGCCAACTTATAGGCA
>JAYEGQ010000315.1:0-33324 GCA_034659095.1 Thermotogota bacterium | reverse complement strand
ACCATCAACCCAAAAAAGATGATCCCCCTGTAATCAAACCCGGATGCCTTGATACCCTTTAGCGTGGGATTTAGAATGGCGTTGATAAAATCATCGTAAACATCCTCTGTCATCACCCGATTGGGTGAGATGACTCCCATTCCGCCGGTATTGGGTCCTTTATCGTCATCAAGCAAACGTTTGTGGTCTTTGGAAGACAGTAACCCAACGATGACCTTGGAGTCAGTCAACGCAAGAATGGACACCTCTTCACCTTCCAAAAACTCTTCGATTAAAACCCTTTTCCCGGACTCACCAAACTTTTCCCTGTTCATCAACTCATCTACAGCCTCTTTGGCTTCACCTTTTGAGGAACAGATATAAACGCCTTTTCCCGCAGCCAAGCCATCGGCTTTAATGACAATGGGGAATTGAAACTGTTGTTCAATGCTCTTACAAGCCTCTTCATAATCACTCACAGTTTGAGAAAACGGTGCTCGAACGCCGTATTTTGCCATAAACGCCTTGGCGTAATCTTTACTGCCTTCCAAACGAGCAGCGGCCTTTTCAGGACCGATGACCCGTAATCCCTTTTGTCTGAAATCATCTACAATCCCGTAAACTAATGGTTCCTCAGGACCAACGACCGTTAAATCAACACCATAGTTTATTGCAATCTCAACTACTCTATTTCTGCCTGTTTGTGTTTTATAATCAATCCGTTCATTAAGACATTCACACTTTTCTTCAAGGGAAATTCCCGGATTTCCGGGCAGACAAATGACCTTTTCCACACCTTGGCTCTGTGCCAATTTCCAGCATATGGCATGTTCTCTTCCCCCCGAACCAATAACTAATACTTTCATAGTACCTCCATTAATCGTTAATGTTTAAAATGCCTGACGCCTGTGAATACCATTGGAATGTTGTTTTTATCCGCTTCCTTGATGGAATCCTTGTCCCTGATTGAACCGCCGGGTTGAACGATGGCACAAATCCGGTATTCTGCAGCTGCCTGAACTACGTCCGAGAAAGGAAAGAATGCATCTGAAACGAGAACGGCTCCTTCCGAGGTTTTTTCATCCATGCTGGCTCTCTCCAAAGCCTGCTGGGCTGCCCATATTCTGTTGACCTGTCCCCCGCAAATGCCCAATGTCTTTTGATCTTTTACAATCAAAATGGCGTTTGAGGTACAGTTTTTAATGGCTTTGATACCGAATTGCATGTCCGCAATCTGTTCATTTGTGGGCTGAGATTTTGTCACCGTTTTGAATTCTTCAACAACTCCCTTATCCGTACTTTGAATCAGCATCCCACCGTCCACTGAATTAATGGCATAATTATTGGCTGGTTTGACCAATGATTTGAGAATCCTCAGATTCTTCTTCTTTTTGAAGATTCCAAGGGCCTCTTCATCGTAATCGGGAGCAACGATAACCTCTAAGAAGATTTTCGCTAACTCAGTAGCTGTTTCTCCAGTAACTTTTCTATTGAAAGCCACAATTCCCCCAAAAATAGAAACCGGATCACTTTCATAGGCTTTTTGGTAAGCGTCTAAAGTATCTTTACCAATAGCCACACCACAGGGACACTTATGCTTTAACCCCACACAAGCTGGCTTATCGAACTCGTATACACTTTTATAAGCCACGTCCAGGTCGTTGATGTTGTTGTAGGAGAGTTTTTTTCCCTGAATCTGCTCAAAATGATTCATCAACCCTTTTTCAGACAAATTCTCATAAAGAGCCGCTCGTTGATGAGGATTTTCACCGTATCGCAACTGTTCTTTCTTTCTCAAAGGCAGTGTTAAATATTCAGGATATTCTTCTTCCAGCAGGAAATTACTGATGGACGCATCATAAGCAGATGTCAAGTTAAACACCTTGCCGGCAAGTCTTTTCTTCGTCTCTAAGGACACATCCCCGGAATTCATCTGCTCAATCACCTCATCGTAATCTACCGGATCGCAGATGACGATCACATCCTTGAAATTCTTGGCAGCGGAGCGCAACATGGTAGGTCCTCCGATATCGATGAACTCCACCTTTTCATCAAAATCAATATCTTTGTGTACGTTGTCAAAAAACGGATACAAATTCACCACTACGGCATCCACCGTTCCAATATCTTCCTCTTCTAATGTTTTCATATGCTCCGGATTAGACCTGATAGCCAGTAACCCCCCATGAATCTTGGGATGAAGGGTTTTTACTCGCCCATCCAACATTTCTTTGAAATTAGTGATTTCGGATATATCCACCACTTTAAAATATTTTTCCTTTAAATATCTCGCCGTCCCACCAGTTGAGATGATTTCATAACCGTTATCCGAAAAAGATTTTGCAATCTTTTCAACACCTGTTTTGTCGTATACACTAATCAATACCCGTTTCACATTTTCAACTCCTTTGTTTGCCACTCAATTGTTGAGTGAGAATAATTCTTTATGGGGTTTAGAGTTTAGGGCCTGCCTTTAATAAACTTCTCAATCGCCTCACAAAGCGCCTGATGCTCAAAAGGCAAGATTCTCGTTGCTAATATCTCCGGCGTGTCCCCTTCCACAACCGGTATCGCTTTTTGAACTAAAATCGGACCGGTGTCCGTTCCTTCATCCACGATGTGTACCGTACAACCACTGATTTTTACACCCTTCTTCAGTGCGGCCTCGTGGACTTTTCGACCGTACATATTGGGACCGCAAAAAGATGGGATCAGAGAGGGATGAACATTAATGATCCGATTTTTAAACACTTTGAGTATATCACCGGTTAAGATAGAAAGAAATCCAGCCAAAACTATGAGATCACAATCCTTTACCCGTTCCAGTATTTTGTTTGAAAGGTTTTTCTTATGTATCTTTCTATCAATGATTGTATGATCGATTCCTTCTTTTTTCGCCCTTTCAAGGGCATATGCTCCCGCTCTGTCGGATATGACGATCTTTACAGATACTTCCACATCTTTTCTTTTGGTGAAATCAATGACCGCTTGTAGGTTTGTTCCGTTGCCCGAGACCAACACCGCTATTTTAAACAAACGCCTTCTCCTCCATTTTCAACAGATCCCAAAATAAAAGCCTTCTCTCCAAGTTTTTCAAGGGTCTTACAGATTTCTTCAGCTTTAAGGGATTCAACGGCAATCACAAGCCCAACACCCATGTTAAAGGTCGAAAACATGTTTTTTTCGTTCACGCCCAAAGCCGCAATATAGTCAAATATGGGCTTGTAAGGAATCTTCTCTTTCTCAACTTTGTAAGTAAATGGTTTCGAGGACATTCTGGGAACATTCTCGTAGAGTCCGCCCCCGGTGATGTGAGCGATTGCTTTCACATGATGCTTTTTTAACACTTCTTGCACAGGTTTAACGTAGATTCGAGTGGGTTTGAGCAATTCTTTCCAAATGGGCTCTCCTCCAAATTCACTCTCATAATCTTTGATCAAGTGTCTCACCAGGGAAAATCCGTTGCTGTGAAGCCCGTTGGAGGCAAGCCCTATGAGTATATCTCCAGCTTGCAGTTTATCCCCTGTGATTATCTTATCCTTTTCAGCTACTCCCACGGCAAAACCAGCAATATCATATTTACCTGCTTCGTAAAAACCCGGCATTTCAGCCGTTTCACCACCCAATAAAGCGCATCCGGCCTGGACACAACCATCACAAACACCTTTTACAATCTGAGCAGCTGTCTCGCTATTCAGTTGCCCACAGGCGATATAATCTAAGAAAAACAAGGGTTCTGCCCCATGACAAATGATGTCGTTGACACACATGGCCACACAGTCTATACCAACAGTATGGTATATTTCCTGTTGAAAGGCTATTTTCAACTTTGTCCCCACACCATCCGTACCGGATATTAAAACAGGATTTTCCATCTGTCCAAGTTCTAACATCCCGGCAAAACTACCCAGGTTGTTGAGAACACCAGATGTATGTGTCTTTTTTGTCATTTCCTTTATTCGTTTTACCATTTCATAACCCTCTTTAATGTTAACTCCTGCTTTTTTATAATCCTCCATGTTGTCCCCCCCCTTACATGCTCACTGGTGTTGATAGCGGATAAACCCCACTAAAGCAACCCATACAAAACCGGTCTCTTCCACCCAAAGATTCAATCAATTCATCGATGGTTAAGAATTCAAGACTGTCTGCCCCAATAATTTCTGACATTTCTTCGGTAGAATTGGCCGAAGCCATCAAATCACTTCTATATGGCGTATCAATCCCGAAATAACAGGGGTATTGTACCTTTGGTGATGAGATTCTTAAATGGACTTCCAGTGCTCCCGCCTCTTTTAACAACGTGATTAATCGCTTGCTGGTGGTACCCCTGACAATCGAATCATCTATCAAAACAATTCGCTTTCCTTCCAAATTCGCCCTCAAAGCGTTCATCTTAACGTGTACTGAGTGCTCTCGCATTTCTTGTGTCGGTGAGATAAAAGTCCTGCCAATATATCTGTTTTTAACCAAACCGATTTCATAAGGTATTCCGGACGCCCCGGAAAAACCCACAGCCGCTGGAATGCCCGAGTCAGGGACGCCAGTCACAACATCTGCATCGACGGGATGATTCTTGGCCAATATTTCCCCAGCTCGTTCTCTGGCCTTGTAAATTCCTATATCATCCATTTTACTGTCCGGTCTGGCAAAATAAATATACTCAAAAGAGCAGGTGGAGGTGATGGTTTGTTCCACTTCGTTAATGGATTCGATCCCGTCCTTGGTAATCATTATGATTTCTCCGGGTTTTACATCCCGTATCAATTCAGCCCCAATGGCATCAAACGCACAACTTTCGGATGCCAAAATATACTGACCATCCTTTTTACCCAGACACAGGGGGCGGATCCCGTAAGGATCCCGAGCGCCTATCAGGGAATTTTCCGTAAGCATCACGATGGCATAAGAACCTTTCACTGCCTGCATTGCTTCTTTGACAGCTGTTTTAAACCCCCTTTTTGCACTTCTGGCGATGAGGTTTAAAATCACTTCTGAATCGGAATCAGTTTGAAAAATGACCCCACCCTCTTCCATCAATTCTCGAACAACATCAGCGTTAACAAGCGTCCCGTTGTGGGCAACTGCAATGGTGCCCAACTTGTAATTCACACTGATGGGTTGAGCGTTGATCCGTTTAGTGTCACCTTTTGTTGAATACCTGACATGACCAATTGCGGCAAATCCACCCATTTTATCCAGGATATTTCTGGAAAAGACCTCAGAAACCAATCCCATATCCTTTTTGAATTCAACTGTTTCTCCATCTGAATAGGCGATTCCGCAACTTTCCTGACCTCTGTGTTGAAGGGCAAACAAGCCGTAATAAGTCATCAGAGAAGCATTAGCGTTTTGAGACGATGTATCCAAAATTCCAAACACACCACACTCTTCACGAAACTTATCTTGTGTCAAATCACAAAACATCCCGTTTCCTACACTCATATATCCTTTCCCTTTTCAAGCCTTTCCAATAGTTCCTTATAAGTGTCGGTTAAACTCCCCAGATTTCTTCTGAACACATCTTTGTCCAATTTCTTTCCCGTTTCAATATCCCAGAATCGGCAAGTATCCGGTGATATTTCATCCGCCAGATATATTTCTCCGTTTTGCTTCCCGAATTCCAGCTTGAAATCAATTACTTTAATTCCCAGCTTAAGAAAGAACGCCTTTAACAGATCGTTGACTTGACTGGCTACGGAATAAATATCCTTCAACTCCTCAAAAGTAGTAATACCCATGGCCACGGCATGGTAATCGTTCATCAAAGGATCGCCCAAATCATCCCGCTTATAACTTAATTCCAAAACAGTCACTTTTAATGGTGTTCCTTCTTCTAAACCATATCGTTTGGCCATGCTTCCAGCAGCCTCGTTTCTGATAATAACTTCCAGGGGAATAATATCCACTTTTCGGCATAACTGCTCCCTGTCGTTGAGCTTTTTAATATAATGCGTTTTGACTTTGGCCTTTTCCAACATCTCAAAAATAATGGCCGTAATAGTGTTATTCAACACCCCTTTTTCTGTAATCGTGTCCTTTTTCTCCCCGTTAAATGCCGTTGCGTCATCTTTGTAATGTACAATCACCTTTGACTCATCATCGGTTTTAAAAATCTTTTTCGCCTTTCCCTCATAGAGTTGTTCTAATTTTTTCATGTCAACCTCCGGTCGTTTGGTTTTTGTTTATTTGGTTTATTAAGGATTCTATGTTTTCGTTTTCTTCCAAAATCCTTTGTTTCTTCTCTTCGCGTTTCAATCTCAACTTCTCTTGTAAACTTGAATCTTTTAACGACAAGATTTGAACAGCCAAAATAGCCGCATTCTCACCTCTGCCAATACCAACCGTGGCAACGGGAATTCCCGGAGGCATCTGAACAATGGATAAAAGTGCATCCTCACCATTAAGAGCAGCTTTAATCGGAACACCTATCACAGGTTTCACCGTATGAGAAGCCACAGCACCTGGAAGATGTGCTGCTAAACCCGCACCGGCAATAAAGACTTCTACACCTGCCTTTTCCATTTCATCGATCTTATCCTTTAATAAATCAGGCATTCTGTGTGCTGATAAAATTGCTGGGATATATTCTACCCCATAAGATTTAAGCGTATCCGTCACCTTTTTCATGATATTTTTGTCAGAAGAACTACCAAAAATTACGCTTACTTTCACGAAACACCTCCCAAAAAAATAGCCCCACCATAGGAAAACCCTAAGGCGGGGCATATTCATCCCAAACCAAAGAATTCACCCATAGTAAGAGGATTTAAGGTCCTCTCGTAGAGACTGCCGAACCATATTTCCGGCATTATACGGATGAAAATCTATTCAGACCGTTTTTCGGTTTGATTATATCATAAGGTTTTGGGAGAGCAAAGATTTTAAAAAATTGTAGTGGGTGGAAATACTTCTATTTAGGGCTTGCTGAAAAACGAAAAATTCCTCCCTTGGGGGTAAAGGTCAAGTAACAAAAAAGGGGCCTTTCGGCCCCTTATACGTTTATATTGTTTAGCTTTAGAAGCGAAGTGTAATCCCCAGTTCAATTGGTATGGAATTAAAAGACAAAGCACCCGGAGTCCCGACAGCTTCTGCTAGTTTAATAGTGTAATTTCTGAGTTCGTAACCTGCACCAAGGGAAATGGTAAATCCACCGATATCATAACCAATACCGAATTTTGCCTTTACCATGTAACCCATGTGATTCAAATCTAAGAAAGAAACTCCACCAATCAAATCCGCTTTCAACATAACAGGTTCCAAAGGATAAGAATAGTTAACACCAATAATGCCATCTAAAGCATACTGTGCAGCCTTAGCTGTATCAGTAGAACCACCAGTTCGATACGAAATCGTATTCATTATAGGGACGGCTCCACCTACTCCAGCACCTATAGAAAAACCATCTGCGATCTCATAATCTACTAACAATCCAAGATCAATAAAACTTGTGCTTTGAGAAGCTTGTCCAGTAAATTCTGTGTCATTCTGAAAAAAAGTTACATCCGTTGAACCAGCTGTCATCGTTTTAATTCCTAAGTTATACCCAACATAAACATCAGTCCCCAACTGACCGAATGATAACGTGATAGCCATTGTGACCATCAACATCAAGATAAGAAATTTCTTCATAAATAACTCCCCCCATCTAATTTACATCTTTCTCAATTCATTATACAACAAATTCCATTAAGAATGCAAAATTATTGTTTTTTTGTAGGGTTTGTTTGTCCTGCTTCATCTTCAATGATTCGATTCCACTCTTCTACTACTGCGTTGAATTCATCATCATCTTCAACAATGGATATGATCCTGTTTCCATCCTCTTCTCCCTCTTCAGTAAAAATGAACACTTCAAGTTCATCATCTTCAAAAGGGTTTTCAAGCAATTCATCGGTTTCATCATCAGCTTCTAATTCCATTGTTATGAGATACTTTTTGGAATTCCATTCAAGCTCTTGAAGGCAGGCGTAATGCATCTCATTCCCGTCTTCATCGGCTATTTTTAAGAGTGGTAATTCGTATTCTTCATGTTGTTCATTGTATTCGTCCATTGCTGCATTATGTTTATTGCTTGCTTCCTCGTTCATTGGATTTCTTAAACCTCGCTTATTTTACAAAATGACAGGCCACAAAATGCCCGTCTGCTTTTTCTTCAAACAGGGGCTCTTCTTTAGAACAGATATCCTGAGCAATAGGGCATCTTGTGTGGAATCGACAACCTGAAGGTGGATTGATCGGACTGGGAACGTCACCTTCAAGTATAACACGTTTTTTATCATGAGTTGGATCAGGTATTGGTATCGCCGAAATTAAGGCTTTTGTATAAGGATGCATCGGATTGTCAAATAAGGAATATTTGTCGGTCATTTCAACAATCTTTCCCAAATACATAACCGCTATCCTGTCACTGATATGCTTAACAACAGCCAAATCATGGGCAATGAAAATATAGGTTAATCCAAATTCTTCTTGAATGTCGTTCAGCAAGTTGATAACCTGGGCCTGAATAGATACGTCCAACGCAGAAACCGCTTCGTCACAGACAACCAGATCAGGATTAACGGCCAATGCCCTTGCAACCCCTATTCTTTGTCTTTGACCTCCGGAGAATTCATGAGGAAATCGGTACATGTGATCCACAGAAAGTCCAACTTTTGTCATAAGGTCGGCAACTTTATCATTCACCTCGGAGCCTTTGGCTAAATTATGGGTTTTAATTCCCTCGGCAATGATGTTCTTGACACGCATTCTTGGGTTTAATGAACTGTATGGATCCTGAAAAATCATTTGAATGTCTTTTCGCATATTCCTTAAGGCTGTACCTTTCAATTGTAAAAGATCACCATGTCCTTTAAAATTGACGCTCCCTCCAGTAGCTTGGTATAATCTCATGAGGGTCATTCCGGCTGTTGTCTTACCACATCCGGATTCGCCAACCAGGCCAAATGTCTCCCCTTTGAAAACTTTAAAATTAATGCCGTCAACGGCTTTTACATGGGCAACTACGCGTTTGAAAACCCCCGCTCTGATCGGGAAATATTTCACCATATCCTTAACTTCAAGAAGAATTCCCTTGTCTTTTTGGTTTGTCACAGGTTTTCACCAGCCTTTGTTTTCGCTTTTTCTTTTTCAACCTTTTCTATGAAGAAACATCTAACAAAATGATTTTCTTCAACTTCTATCAATTCTGGTTCTTCCTGCTTACACTTTTCCCCACAGAATGAACATCTTGTGTTGAATTTGCACCCTTTGGGAAAATGCAACGGATCGGGTACAACACCGGGAATGTTGTAAAGACTTTCTTGTTCGATATCTAACCTGGGTATGGCGTTTAACAATCCCCAAGTATACGGATGTTTTGGGTTTTTAAACAACGTCAATGCATCGGTATACTCTACTACTTTTCCGGCGTACATAACGACAACTCGGTCTGCTACTTCTGCGATAACCCCCAGATCATGGGTAATCATGACTATTGACATGCCGTATTCATCCTGCAAACTCTTCATGAGTTCAAGGATTTGTGCCTGAATAGTAACGTCTAACGCCGTTGTCGGCTCATCGGCAATCAACACTCTGGGATTACAAGAGAGAGCCATGGCGATCATTGCACGTTGCCTCATTCCGCCTGAAAGTTCGTGGGGGTACTCATCCACTCGTTTTGTTGGCTCGGGAATTCCCACCTTTCTTAACATTTCGATTGCCATTTGGTGAGCTTCATCACGGCTTTTTTTCTGGTGAAGAATAACGGCTTCCTCGATCTGGTCTCCTACTGTGAACACAGGGTTTAACGCTGTCATCGGTTCCTGGAAGATCATGGCAATATCATTGCCTCGAATACCGCGCATTTGTCTTTCGCTTAATTCGGGAAGACTTTGTCCTTCAAAGGAGATACTTCCGCCTACATCGGCATTGCTTTCAAGGAGCCTCATAATTGAAAGGGCATTGACACTTTTCCCGCATCCGCTTTCACCAACGATTCCAAGGGTTTCACCGGGAAATACCTCGTAACTTATACCATCTACCGCTTTAACAAGCCCATCTTCAGTGTGAAAATACGTTGTCAAATCTTTTACTTCAAGAAGCGGCTTTTTGTCTTTATTCATCAAATCACCTCTATCATTTCATCTTCGGATCAAAGGTATCACGCAAACCGTCACCAACTAAATTCCAGGCAAGGACAAACAACACCATGGCCGTCCCCGGATACAAGATGGCAAACCAAGATTTACTCAGCTCTGTCATCCAGTTTCTAGAATAACTAAGAATCGTACCCCAATCTGCATAGCCGGGCTCTGCTCCTACTCCTAAAAAACTTAAGGCTGCTGCGGTAATAACAAGCGACCCAATTCTCATACTCACCTGTACAAGTACTGGAAAGATTGTGTTTGGTAAGATATGCTTGATAATAATTTTACCATCTTTAATACCAAGAGCCTTGGCCGCCAGTACATATTGCTCCGATTTGGCCTGAAGGATATTTCCCCTAATCAATCTGGCAACACGCATCCAGCCAAATATGATCAGGGCTATCATTACATTACCCAGACCTTTTCCCAGAATTGTTGTCATAATCATCGCAGCCACAAGGAATGGAATGGACATGAAGATATCTGTTATCCTCATCAATATCTCATCAATCCACCCACCAAAATAAGAGGAGATCGAACCGACTATAACTCCTATAAAAGCTGATATTAGTGATACAACCAATCCTATTTTAAAGGCCGATCTAGTTCCCCAAATAACCCCGTAAAAGATATCCCTGCCGCCAATAATCCCAAAAGGATGATCAGCTGAAGGTGCAACAGGTGCAGCACTCCAAGTAGCTATCGGGATTTTGAAGGGATCCTGCCCAGCTTGTGGTGGACAGATAACAGGTGCCAAAATCGCGATGATGATAAAGAATATCAACAACACAGTCCCTAAAACATTTGTTGGACTCTTCAAATACCTTCTCATCATTCTTCTAAATTCTGTTCTTTTTTCTGACATATCACAACACCCCCATTAGGATAGCCTTATTCTCGGGTCTATGAAGGCATATGAAATATCAACGATTAAGTTCACAAGAACCAATATGACGGAAAATACCATTGCCGAGCCGAGTATTGAAAAATAGTCCAATTGTGTAGCAGCATCTGCAGTAAAGCGGCCAAGACCAGGCCTGTTGAAAACAGATTCAACAATAACGACACCCGCTAACAACGAAACAAGCATCCCACCGGCTACCGTTACGACAGGTATCAAGGCGTTCTTTCTTGCATGCTTATTGATGACTACATTCTCGGACAAACCTTTAGCCCTGGCTGTTCTGATATAATCTTTTTTCAACACTTCAAGCATCGATGATCTTGTGATTCTTAACACATAAGCCCACCACAGATAGGAAATCGTTAGAATGGGTCCAATGAGATGCCTGAAAGCATCGATGAAAACACTGAAATTCAAATTTAAAATCGAGTCAATGGTAGCCATATGGGTATATTTAGTCCATTCTGCCGATCTGAGAATGGCTTCCGATTCATAGGAAAGGTATCCCGGCGGGAACCACCCTAATATGGTGTAAAATAAAAGCAAAACCAGTAATCCAAATACGAAGTCAGGCATCGACCATCCAATCAGCGAAACGATTCTAATACCGTGGTCAAGTGGTTGATTGTGATGGATTCCCGAGATTACCCCGAGCCATATCCCCCCCGCAATTACTGGTATAATTGCCCACATGGCCAATTCCAAAGTATAAGGAATTCTTTCGGCAATTGCCTCCTGAACAGGCTTTTTTGCAATATTGGAATATCCCAGATCCCCCTGAGCAATATTTCCAATCCATTTAAAATATTGTACAATAGTCGGTTCATCCAGTCCATACTTTTTTATCAAACGTTCTGCAGCATCTTCACTTTTAAGAGCTTCTGGGCTTTTAACATAAGTTGCAAGCAATCTGTCCGGTCCAAGCATCCAGATCATTGAAAATATAATCAATGTTATCCCAAACAAGATAACCGGTAGTAACAGCAACCTTCTTATGATATAGGCTGTCAAGCGAGCCACCTCTTTTCTTAAATATATAAGCTAATTAATATTTTATAACCATCTCACCGTAAAAAATAGATAAAAACATAATAATTCTTGACAATTATACAATAAAATGAGCGGGATGGTACGTCCCGCTCATTTTGTTTGATAAAACTATTCTATATTATTCTCCTTTGGAAAGCTGGTAATAATTAAGATCGGATCTGGTGATATGTGGGAACCATCCTTTTACCCATTCTCTTTCGACAAAAAGTCCGAGGGGTTGATAAATAGGAAGTCCAACATAATTATCAATAACTTTCTTCTGTACTTCGAGATAAAGTGCTTCCCTTTCGGCAGGATCTGTACTGGCTATGGCTTTGTCGATTAAATCATCAACATTCTCTCTTGCCCATTCCCGATAAAGGACTCCACCGCGGTTACCATAAACACCTTTTGAATGGTAATAGGTGTAAATGAAGTTATGGGGGTCTGGATAGTCAGGAAGCCAACCGATGATGTAAATCGGAGTCAGATTTTCTCTTGAAGCTTTCAAATATGATGGCCAGTTAACGCCAACAACATCAATCTTGAATTTTGGATTGAGTGATTCGGTGTAAACTTTGATCATTTCTGCAGCTGTCTGCCTTGCTTCGTTACCTGTGTTGTAAAGCAGTTGGAAGTAGAATCCGGTTTCCCATACGGCTCCATCCCATGCTGCTTTCCAAGACTGTTCTGCTTTTGCAAGATCGAAGTTATGTAGTGGAAGACTGTCATCAAATCCGAGGAATCCGGCAGGAAGGTCAGTTGGAACTCTTCTACCCAAACTATTGAGAACCTGATCGATGAATGCATCAAAGTTAAGGGAATGAGAAATTGCTTTTCTACAGTTGATGTCATTAAAGAAATCCTGTGGAATTCCATTTCCGTCGAGTTTTCCGCTTCCGATATATTCACTGTTTGGTTTAAGTGAATAAGCAAAATGCAGTGAAACGATTAAAGGACTATCGTAACCGGAAATAACCCTTACACCATCAATACTGCTTACCTGATCGATGTACTGCGCAGGTACGTAAATAACATCGGCATCTCCAGCTTCGAGCATGGCTTTTCTGGTGGAGAATTCATCGACTCCCCAATATATGATTTCTTTGATTTCTGCAGGTCCTGCCCAATAATCATCAAATCTTGACATAACAACTCTCTGACTTGCAGTATCCCATTCTTCAAGTACGAAAGGACCTGAACCCAAGTCGTTGTTATGGATGTAAGATTCTTCTGGCTGAAGGTCATGCCATTTCCACCAACCGTCAGCATTGCTGTCCCATTCCCCATTTTCCATGGCTACTTTACTGTCAAATATTGCACCCCATGAACCAAAATGTGCAAGAATTTGCATAAATGGTGGGAATGGCTTCTGAATAGTCATTACTACGTTATTGCCATCTACTTCTACGAGAGGATCGATACATTCTTCGTAAAAAGCAATCAATTTCTCTCTGGCTTCTTCTGATACAGGTTCTCCATCTACAACAGCTTCTGAATAAGCCATGCCTGCAAAGTCTGCAAACCAGCCTTCAAGACTTGCCTGTGAAGCGCCTGTGAATCCTTCGTAAAGCATCCAGATTGGTCCACCGGATGGATCCATCAGAAGATCTCTTTTGAATGAATATTCTACATCTTCGGGAGTTACAGGATTACCTGTATGGAATGTCATTCCCTGTCTGATGGGGAATGTGTAAACTGTTCCATCTTCACTCCAAAGACCGTTTTCCTGACTTGGAACTGTTTCTGCGATCATAGGAAGGAAATCGTTCACACTGTCACCGTCGTACTGAATCAAATTGTCATAAAGAGTCATGATTACAGCACCACTTGAAGTGTCATAACTGTGTGCTGGGTCAAATGTTTCAGGCTGCCCGATGGAAAGGTTCACAAACGTATCGGGATTCTTAACAGCACCTACTGCAATTACCGAAAAAACAAAAACGACTAACAAAAAAATACTGAGTTTCTTTGTCATAAAGTTGCCTCCTTTTAAAATTTTAGCCAATTAAGGCGTTTACGATTACACAACGATTATTATATCATAAATTCAGCAAACTTCAAGTTTAGCCATCATCCATTTTACTCTTACCTGTTCTTTTAATGGAATTGTCAGAGCTGCCGTTCTTCAATAACATTTGGAAAATGATATAACAAATGATTTGCTGTGAGGGAATTTGAAAAATTTTGCAGAAAGCGTTTTTTTAAATATCAGTCGGTGTTATAATAGGCAAAACCATAACGAATCTTTTGATTCAAAGGAGCGAAATTTGAAATATCTGTGGATTTTTTTTAACGGTATACTAATGGGAATAGCAAATGTCATTCCTGGTTTAAGCGGGGGAACTTTACTCCTTTTAACGGGTATTTATCCCCGGTTCATAGATGTTTTTGGATCCATAAACCCAAAATCCTTAAGGGATTACAAATGGAAGGAAAACATTATATTTATCATGATTATTGCAGTCGGTGCTCTATTGAGTATCTTCGCAACGTCAAAAATCATGTCTTGGCTTTTG
The DNA here is from genome assembly GCA_034659095.1 of Thermotogota bacterium. GTDB lineage: Bacteria > Thermotogota > Thermotogae > MWEM01 > MWEM01 > JASUTC01. The sequence continues at coordinate 18,760 of JAYEGQ010000315.1, read as the reverse complement.
GAATCGTATGATGTCCCCGTTTATTTATTGTTAATTGGTTTGATCATTGGTTCTATCGATATGATTACCAAAAAAATAGATTTTAAAATTAATTCAAGCCGCATCACGTTTGTCACAGGCATACTGATGATTGTTTTACTTGTCATTTCAACTCGGTTTTTCGGAGCTTCATCACCCGCTCAAGGGGATGTGAATTTCGTCTTGCTGCTTACAGCCGGTGCGATTGCGGCTGCCACAATGGTTTTGCCGGGAGTGAGTGGGTCTATGCTTTTGCTCCTGTTGGGATTATACAAACCGGTGGTTGATTCAGTTTCAGCACTCAACATTATAAATATTTTGTTTATCGGCATTGGAGCAATTGTGGGTATCCTTTTTGCAAGCCGTCTGATAAAATATCTTTTGGAGAATTATTCATCATCGACTTATGCGTTTCTTTTGGGATTGATCTTGGCTTCAATCGTTGATTTGTTTCCTTTTTCAATATTTCAAACATTTGATGTTTTTATCATAGGGATTATTGCCCTAATATTTGGTATAATCTTAGGGAAGGGTTTAAAAAGACTCGAAAAGAACTATTCGGAAGAAAAACTATAAACGAGGTGGTAGAATTGCCGTCAAGAAACCCATTCATGAGCAGAGTAAAAAGGCTTATGACAGGCAGGGAAGACGATTTTAACGGTGAATTGGGCAATATTTCAGGCCCGAGAAGAATATTTCAAGCAAGAACTGAAGCGGTTTTGGTAAATGAAAGACTCATGGAAAAGCAATTTCAAAATTATTCTCTGAATAATCTTGAGCATCAAGACATCTGTCTTTACAAATATCAACCTTTTGGGAAAGACGCTCTTCAATACGGAATCAACTTCTTCCAGGAAGCGATGTTGAAGGAAACAACCGGTTTGTTTTACTTAAACAACAAAAAATTCAAAGATGAAAGACCCAAAAGAGAAATATTTACAGATCTTTTAATGATCGTCTTTTGGACAAACCTGATGATGGGTTATTTTGAACATATGGTTGAGTCCGAAGTGTATAAACTAAAGTCTCTAAACGTCTTGAAAAAGGGGTACAATGAGTATTTGGAAGAAGAGGAAATCAAAGAATTAATCAAACATTTATCATTGGCTTATGCTTTCAGAAATCTTTCTGAAATCGCCTCTAATTCAGGTATACCCACAGGAAATCCTTTTGACTATCAATGGGTTGCACGATTTTACATCATGAAAAAGATAGAAGATGCGGAAAAAATACCCATGGATTTCATTGGAGATACCAGATGGTACGATGGGATAGAAAAATTATTCCATAAATTTTTTGCCGATAACAAAAAACGTGAATACTTCTTCTTTTCCGAAAAGGGCATTGATTCAATCTTGAACATTCCGATTTATTTAATTGTGGAAGATGATATGCCAATCTTTGAAACAACCATCAAGTCATCTCCCAGAACCTTGGAAGATTTCATGAGAGAAGCCAAACCCTCTAATAGAAAATTCTTCCGGGAAATTTTAAGTATGGTGGAGTATTCCTTTGAATTATCCATCAATTTAAACAACGATGTGGGGCTTTCTGTTGAAAAAGGAGCTGGAGAGATTCTATTCGAACTCTTTCCCGAAACTTATATTCATTCGATGTTGGCTTCCTATTCTGATATTATCTGCATTCCCGAAATAACCATGCTAAAGATTAGGGAGTATTCAGAGGATTTAATTTCGAAATTATTAAAAACAGGATTTGAAGCGGATTCAGAAGGCAAATTGACACTCATTTTGGATCACAAGATTAGTAGAGAAAGATGGATCCTGATTCTCGATTTGTTAAGGGGAATTGCGGCAATTAAATAATCCAATTTAGATGTAAGCTTATTTCTATTGAGCCTGTTTTTCGCGCTTGATACGTTGAGTCAAAATATGCGCTTGACGAGTGGGCTCCGGAATCTTATAACCGTTCAAACATGACATCACAAGCCTCATTGTATCTTCCAGGGTAATCAAATGTCCCGGAGAGATATAAAGGGGCTTTGTTTCTTTTCTGGTGCAGATGACACTACCAATGACTTCTTTATTTGGATTTCGCAGGGGGAACCATTCTCCCATTTTCTTTGGCATATCATCAGGTGTACCGTACAATCTACTTTTCGCTACGCCAATGGTGGGACGTTCAAGAAACAATCCCATATGAGAGGCCAGACCTAATCCTCTTGGATGGGCAGTTCCCTGGCCGTCAAAGAAAACCACTTCCGGCTCACTGTGTAACCTTTTCCAAGTTTTCACAAAAGATGGTCCTTCTCGGAAAGTTAATAATCCGGAAATATAAGGAAAATGGACACGATTGGTAAGGTACTTCTTTTCAACATATTCCAAATCTGGAAACGACAACACCACAATAACTGTTAGGATATATTCCTTATCGTTGACAGTAAAAAAAGATGAATCCACCCCAGCAATGAGTCTTGGCATTTGCCCAAGGGGACTGAATCTTAAATTTTTAACCAACTCTCTTTGTATGTCAAGAGCTTCATCAGCTTCCACTTTAAAATCGTGAATTTCCCTTATCGCCGCCAGAATTTATCCCTCCCTTTTTGCCTTTTTAACCTCGTCATCGATATAATCAAAGGCATTGAGCTTTCTCAGTATTTCCCTTGGTATTTTCCCCGAGGATTCAATGTCGTTATAGATAACAAAAGGGTTTTTTATATCTTGTTGATAGATGTATTCATAAACACGATCTTTAAACTCTTGGATTTTTCTCTTTTCAAAGTTCTTTTTTTTCAGGGAACTGAAAATCATATAACCACCTATGGCTACAAAAATCAAAATCATTATCCAAACGCTTTGAACCATTCTTTCCCCTCCAACAATTCGGTTTCAGACCAGAGAGACGTGTTGATGTAATGCATCTGATCAACCGGTTTAAAATCCACTTGGTACAAATACAGCCCGTCGGGTGGCGCACTAGCTGAACTGGCTGTTCGTTTTCTCTCTTTGATTACTTCCATGATTCTTTCAGGTTCCCAATCTCCAATACCCACTCGGACCAAGGCACCCACTATGTTTCTCACCATTCTTCTTAAAAAAGACAATCCTTCCACCCTGACCAGAATCAAACGATCTCCATTGAATCCGTAAACCTTCACACGATAGATCAATCGAACCGGGTCCTTTTCCTTACCCTTCGTCCTTTTTTGAAAGGTGGTAAAATCATGAACCCCTTCAAAATACCTTGCAGCACTCCTCATCCTGTTAATGTTCAAATCGTAGGGAAACCACCAATAATTTGATCGGTTAAATATATCCGGTTCCTGTTGATTGAGAATAAAGTAATGATATATCCTTCTGGTGGCATCAAATCTTGGGTTGAAACGGTCTTCAGTGGTCTTGACAAATCTTACGTAGATATCAGGGGGGAGATTGGCATTCAATGCATTTTTTACATCGTAGTCGTACATCGTTTCATATTTTACCATAAAGGTAATCACTTGACCGAAAGCGTGAACTCCCGTATCCGTTCTCCCTGCACCGTAAGTTTCAACATCTGTTTTAAAAATACGCTTCAAAGCCTTCTCAAATTCACCCTGTACGGTTCTTTGACCATGTTGACACTGATATCCTGAGAAGTTTTTGCCATCGTAGGCAAACACTGCCATGACTCTTCTCATTCTTCTTCCCCAACGGAAAGAATCGCCAAGAACGCCTCCTGTGGTACGGTAACTTTCCCAATGCTTCTTAACTTTTTCTTTCCTTCTTTTTGTTTTTCAAGAAGTTTCATCTTTCTGGTGACATCTCCACCATAACATTTGGCGAGAACATCTTTTCTAAGTGCTTTCACGGTTTCCCTTGCGATGATTCTTACACCCGCCTGTATTTGAATGGGAACCTCGAATTGATGCTGCGGAATCAACTCTTTGAGCTTTTTTGCCAATTCCCTGGCCATATAGTCTTTTTTTGAGGTGTGAACCACCAAAGACAAAGCTTCTACCGGTTCTTTGTTGAGCAATATCATCAACTTAACCATATCAGACTCTCGATAATCTTTGAAATTGTAATCCATGGAACCGTAACCCCTGGTTTTAGCCTTCAGTTTATCAAAGAAATCGTAAATAATCTCAGACAAAGGAATATCATAATACATGACCAATCTGTCTTTACCGGCATTTTCCATGTGATTGAATTCACCGCGCTTCTCCTGCTGTATATAGCCCATGAGATTTCCCATATACTCGTTTGGGGTAATGACGGTTAATTCCACATACGGTTCGTAGGTTTTGACGGGAATATCGGGGTATTTCGCGGGGTCAGTCACTTCAACCATCTCGTCGTTCTGTTCAATTTGCAAAACAACGTTGGGCGCAGTAAGGATAACTGTAATTTCAAATTCCCTTTCCAATCGTTCCCTAACAATTTCCATATGTAACAAACCCAAAAATCCGCATCTAAAACCAAATCCAAGAGCCGGGGAGCTATCCGGTTCAAAGCTTAAAGCCGCATCGTTTAGCTTCAATTTTTCCAAAGCCTTTCGCAATTCTTCAAAATACTCGGGCGTTCCCGGGTAGATTCCGGCATAAACCATGGCCTTTACCTCTTGATACCCTGCCAACGGTTTTGTGGTTGGATCGTTAGCCGAAGTAATGGTTTCCCCCACACGGGCTTCGGAAGCCTCCTTGATACCTGCAACGATGTAGCCCACATCCCCCGCACTAATTTCATCTTTTGGCGTCATTTGCGGCGAGAATATCCCCACCTCACTTACATCATATCTGCCTTTGGTGTGCATCAATTCAATCTTGTCTCCAACTTTTATTGAACCACCAAACAGCCTGACGTGAACAATGACTCCCCTGTATTTATCGTAATGGGCATCAAAAACTAGTGCCCTTAACTTCTCTTCCGTCTTTTTCTCAGGCGATGGGATATCCGTAACAATTTTCTCAAGGAGTTCAATAACACCTTCTCCGGTCTTGGCACTGGTAGAAACACATTCCTGTGAATCCAGTCCGATCAAGTCTTCAATCTCTTTTTTTGTGTTGTCTACATCGGAGTTGGGCATGTCGATCTTGTTTGCTACCGGAATGATCTCCAAATCGTTTTCAAGTGCCAAATAGGTATTGGCAACCGTTTGAGCCTCTACACCTTGGGTGGAATCCACCAACAACACGGCCCCTTCACAGGCGGCCAAAGAACGTGAAACCTCGTAAGTAAAATCAACGTGTCCCGGTGTATCGATGATGTTGATTTGGTACTCGTTGCCATCCTTTGCTTTGTAAAGAACGGTCACCGGATGGGCCTTGATGGTAATGCCCCTCTCCCTTTCTAAATCCATGCTGTCTAAATACTGGTCCTTCATATCTCGCGAATCGATTGATTTTGTATATTCCAGTATCCTGTCCGTCAACGTGGTTTTCCCGTGGTCGATATGGGCAATGATACTGATATTTCGAATAAATTGTGTCTTCAATTTATCTTTCCCCTCTATTCGTTAAGCCATGCTTTTAAGACCATGGCAATTTCCTCCGGTTTTGTTTCTGCATTTTCATAGAGCATTTCCATTAAGGAAACCAGTTCCTGCTCATCCGGACTGAGTTCCTCCCTCTCCATTGTTTGTTGAACTTCCTGTTCAAATTCCATCCTCTTTTGAATGATTTCCTGTCGCTTCTTCTTCTTTTTCATCCTGCTGCTTAAGATATAAATCAGCAACATAATGGAAACTACCAATAATGTAACCCCAATGACCAGTTGAACGAACTTCCTCTGATTTTCCAGCTGAACAAGCTGTTGTCTAATCTCCTGTTCGGCGGAGCGATCAAAGGCTAAAAATTCTACGGCAACGTTACTGGTAGTTGCATCGATTGAGTTGGCAACAATCCCTTTGATGTTGTCAGTTGTCACACTCGTGGCGACTACCATGGAATCAATCAAAACGGTGATATTCTTGTTTAAGATCTCACCTTGTTTATTCTGTAATATCTTTTCGTAGATCTCATTTACGTTGTAATTGACAGTCTTGCTTTCTCGCTCGTAATCGGTCAAATTTCCGGTATCCGTTGCCTCATAAACCGTTGGAATGTTGGCGTCTGTTCCCACAACCTGACCTGAAGTCCCAGACAGACTTTTTTCGGATTCGGTTTGTTCACTGACTATGACCCCGGAAGTTCTTAAAACAGGAGAATATGCGGTGGATTCTCTTTCAATAGTCTCCCAATTTAGTTCTATTTCAGCCATCACAACCACTCTGCCAAGTCCAAAAACCTGCTCTAAACTTGAGCGTACCTTTCGGGTATAATAATCTTCCGCCTTTTGCTGGAGTTCCATCTTGGAAGAAGCGCCGCCAATTCCCTCTTCGGCAATCACGAGATCGCTGAGAATCTTGGAATTATTATCGACAACACGAACCTCCTCATAATCAAGGCCTTCAACAGCTCCTGATATAAGCTGCATGACGCCTTTGACATTTTCCGGCTTCAATGATACACCAGGTGCCAAAACTAACAATACCGAAGCTTTTGGTTCAGCTTCCTCACCCCTGGCGTAATAGGTAAACTTGGGAATTGTCAAATTGACTTGGGCATGATTCACCCCGTCCAAGGACATAATCGTCCTTTCCAACTCCCCCTTTAAAGCAATCTGATAGCGGACTTGTTTGTCAAAACTGGTAGCACCGAGGGGGTGATCTTCCATAATCTCAAAACCTTTAGACGTGGATCCGATTACACCGCTACTCACATACTTCATTCTCAACGCTTCCGGATTGTAGACATTCGGAACGTAGATTGCCCCACTGGGTCCTGTTTGATAGGGAATACCGCTTTCTTCCAACTGTTGGACGACACTACCCGCTTCAGCATCTGTTAACCCTCTGACCAACAGCGTATAATTTGGATTCGCTGCAACTGAAATAGTCAAAACCAGCGCAACGGTTATGGCAACAAAGACCCCGATAAAAAGGATTTTTTGTGATTGAGAGAATTTTTTCCAATACTCTTCAGGAAAGGATTTTACCCAGTCAACTATTTTTTTTAAGAAATCCATCCGAAATGCCTCCTAAGGCGAATCCTTTACCCCAGATTAATTCTGTCAGATTCGCGCCATAACTCTTCCAAGGCATAAAATTTTCGACCTGCTTTGCTGAAAATATGCACCACAATATCTCCCATGTCAACAAGAACCCAGTCTCCTTTTGCCTGTTTGTCTGCATATATAATCTTTTGGCCGTTTTCATCGGCAAATTCTCTCACGGTATCGATTAACGCCTTCATGTGAACCGTTGAATTGGCAGTGCAAATGATGAAATAGTCCGTCAAAAGGTTGGTTTCGGACATATTGAGTACAATTATTCCATCAGCTTCTTTGTCATCAAGAAAACTGAAAAGGATCTTTAATTTCTGCTTCTCTTCTGCTGTCAGTTTTACCCCTCCACTGTGTTGTTCATTAGAAATTATATCATAATAACAAGATTCTTTTGTGTCATTTTAACTCGCAGGATAAATTCCTTCAAATTCTTCGTTTTCATTTAAAATTTCTCTGTCCAATTTGATCTCACCAAAATACCTTTCCCTTAAAAATTTAGCAGCTATATCCGGGAAAAGTGCCAAACTCAAAATGTCCTCATCGGATTGAGCAAGATGACCCGCCTCATTCCGTATTCTTTCAAGCATTGGTTCCAGATAATCTGCAGGCCGTTTATTCACTATTTCTTTTGGGTCAATGACACGATTTAAAAACTCCTGATTAACTTTCGCAGGAGGTCGTCCATACAAACCTTTCAGATAGGCTTGAACTTCACGAGTAATCTTCTTATATCGTCCCATCATCACATTCATCACAGCCTGTACTCCCACAATCTGACTGGTGGGTGTAACAAGCGGCGGATAACCCAAATCTTTTCTGACAACCGGAATTTCATCCAACACTTCTTTTAAACGGTTAATGGCGTTTTGTTCCTTTAACTGATTAATCAAATTTGAAAGCATGCCACCCGGAACCTGGGAAGTAAGGACACGTATATTAATATGCTTGATATTGGCATCAACATCCGCATGGTTTTCCCTGACCTTTTCAAAATAATCGGCAATGGGAACAAATAGATCCGGATTCAAGTTCAAATTCACATCTTCATACTCTTTGAATGACTCATACATAGTCTCAACGGGAGGTTGGCTGGAAGCCCCTGATAAAGGTGCTGTCGCTGTATCGAAATAATCAGCTCCAGCTTCCATGGCTGCCAAATACGCCAATTGTCCGGTTCCCACAGTACAGTGTGTGTGCATCTCTATCTTGATATCATTATGACTTTTAATGGATTTAACCAATTCATAAGCACGTTTTGGGGTTAAAAGCCCTGCCATGTCTTTGATGCACAATGAGTCTATTCCCAGTTTTATCAATTCATCTACAAGTCCGGCATAATATTCCGGCGTATGCACTGGACTAATGGTATAAGAAAGGGCAGCTTGGGCGTGAGCACCATATTTTTTGGTAAACTGGATGGATTTCTCCATATTGCGGACATCGTTTAGGGCATCGAATACCCTGATGATATCAACACCATTTTCTATGGCTTTTTTTACAAAAAGTTCTAAAACATCATCGGGATAATGCTTATACCCCAATATATTTTGCCCGCGAAGGAGCATTTGCAGTTTAGTATGTTTGATGTTTTTTCGGATCGTTCGCAATCTTTGCCAAGGGTCCTCGTTTAAATACCTTAAACAGGCATCAAAAGTTGCGCCTCCCCATACCTCCAAAGCTCTGTATCCTACATCATCGATCTTTTCAAGCATGGGTAGCATTTCCTCTATGGTCATTCTTGTGGCTATCGTTGACTGATGAGCATCTCTCAAAGTGGTGTCAACAAATTCCAATCTTCTTTTCATCAAGACAACTCCTTAATCATTCTATGATAAAATCGCTGTATTTGCGATTTTCTTCCAATTCAATACTTTCAAAATCCCTTACTCTCGCAAAAGAAGGGCCTTCATTTAGACGTTTCTGAAATTCTCCAAGGGCTTTTCCGTTGTCACTATGCGCCATAACTTCTACACTGCCATCCGACATATTTTTAACGTATCCTGTAATCCCCAATCCCAAAGCCAATCTATAGGTAAAATGCCTGAACCCTACGCCCTGGACTCGACCAGATATTTTATACAATTTGGTCATCGTCATCGCCTCCAGTTAATTCCCCCTCATCTTTACTAATCCGCATTGTACAACTTCAATTTTTTACTTAACGATTTGTACGAGATACCCAGTAAAGAAGCGGCTTTTTTTCTGTTGTGTTCAGTTAATTCCATTACCTTCTTGACAAATATTTCCTCCACGGTGTTACGTAATTGCTTTTGAAAAGAGCTGAGTTGAGGTAGTTGGTCTTCATTTTGGATTAATTCGATGCCTTTAAAAAAGCCCTGAAGTGTTTTTAAAGCCCCATTTAAGCAATAATCACGGGTAAACTTTTTCAACTCAGTATAATTACCCGGCCAACTGTACATCCGACAGATGTCCAAAGTGCTCTTGGTGGGATATTTGACTTTCAGATTATGCTCTTGGGCAAACCGAGAAGTCAAATCGTTGATGAGGAAGGGGATATCCTCTTTTCGCGTTCGAATAGGAGGTATCTTCACAGTTTCATACAGATCAAAAACCATTTTTACCCTGTCCGTCTCATCCGCCCTACAAGAAGCGATCAAAGGAAATCCGTTTGATTGATTGGTCATTGAATAAAGATATAACAAATCATCAGTATCCAACTTGTGAATCCCGTCTAAAAAGACACATTGATGCGGAACTGAAAGAAAGCCCCCTTTGAAACGATCCCCTTCTAAATAGAGTTTCAACGACTCAGCACTCAGTTGTGAACAATCGACCGTATCGATAATCAATTCCGGATATAAAAAACGGGCAAAATGATATGATTCAGATCCATTCTCTTCAACAAACAAAAGATTGAGGGGGTCGTTCCTTTTTCCTCTCAAACTCATGAGAAAAGGTTTGATCTCGTTTCCGGAAAATAAAGGTTCACGGTATATTGAAAACGAAGAAAACCTTCTGTTTTTTTCATCCATTTCTATTTGAATACTTAAAATGGTTATCAGATTGTTGATCAGCGTGTTTTTGTCTGAAAAGACGATGACATCTTCTCGATGTATCTTTGGCGAATAAACACTGGAGGGTAAAAAAAATAATCGACTAAAGGGAAATTCCTTTTGAAGCATCTCAATAGATGTTGTCTTATCAAAAGATTTTTCTGATAGGACAACAATATCCCACGGTTCGGAAAAATTCGAATCCACCACATCGGATGATATAAGACATTTCTTTTTAAATCTGCTTAAATATTGTTCTGTTTCCCCGATTAAATCGTTATCCAAAAAAAGCTTAACCAAATAAATAACCCCTGTCAGTCTTTATAAATTATCGTTCCCGTCTTCCCTTCAATTGCCTCTGATAACCTTTCCATGGATGTGATCAAACATTTCTTACCGGATTCTTTCACAAATTTCATAGCAGCTTCTATCTTCGGACCCATGCTTCCCTTTGGAAATTCACCCGTTTCAAGGTATTGTTTTGCTTCTGATAGTGATATTTTTCCCAATTTCTTTTCATTTTCTTTGCCAAAATTCAAACAGACCTGATCCACTCCTGTAAGGATGATCAATTCATCTGCATTAATCTCCAATGCCAGCAAAGCAGAAGCACGATCTTTATCTATGACAGCCTCTACTCCGTAAAGCATTTCTTCCTCATCTTTAGCAACGGGAATACCGCCACCACCGGCTGCTATCACGATCACATCTTTTTCAATCAAATCTTTTAAAATTTCCCTCTCAACGATGTCCAAAGGTTGTGGTGAAGGGACTACACGTCTCCAACCTCTTCCGGAATCCTCAACAAACTCCCAACCCTTTTCTTGAGCCAGCTTTTTCCCTTCCTCTTCGGAATAAAAGGGCCCAACCGGTTTAGTAGGTTCTTTAAACGCCTTGTCCTGAGGATCTACAACGATTTGTGTCACCAAAGAGCCAATGGTCCTTTGAACCCCCCTTTTTTTAAGACTGTTGCCAAGGGCTTGGGCAATAAAATATCCCAAACTTCCCTGTGTTTGAGCATCGTTAACATCTATTGGAAAAGGCGGTATCTTCTCTTTTGCCATATCCTGTTGAAGAAGAAGGTTTCCCACTTGAGGTCCATTGCCATGAGTGATAACCAAGTCATAATTCCTCATGATCATCTCGGTTAAATAATCCGTGGTATGCTCGATATTTTTTCTCATGTTTTCCGCAGTAGGAGACTCTCCCGGTTTATTCACCGCATTCCCACCAATTGCCAGTACTGTTGTTTTTTTTGCCATTCGTATCCTCCCGTAGTAATAATTTGATAATTATCTGTAGTAGTGGGATTATACCGTTTTTTATAAAAAAAGCAAAATCTGTAGGAAATAGGGTAGGGTTTGGGGTTTTCGGAGTTTTTTATCTGTTTTGGCTTCTGGTGATATCTCTGTAAAGGCTGTTTGCGAGGGGTTTCAGACTTTGTTTTGAGGCTTCTTTGGCGTATTCGTCCAAGACCATTTGTCTGAACCACTTACTGCCATAGGCCTCTTCTGTAAGCCCGGAACGATTAATGGATTCGTCCATGTCTTTGAAGACTTTTGAAAGAAGAATGGAGACAAAATCATGACAGGCTTCTTTTAGTTCATTATCTGATGCATTGGAATTAAGTGTTTCCGCTTTGTTTTTTACTTTTGTTATATCGGTATTTGTTTGAACGGTGGTTAAATCGATAGGTTTTAATTCCATTTCTCTCACTCCTACATTAAAACGAGTTCCGCATGCAAAACCCCGGATTCCTTCAGCGAAGTAAGTATCGCTATGATATCCTGTGGTTTTGCTCCAATGGCTTTCAATCCCGCAACAAGATTTCTAATGGAACTTTCTCCCGCAGGATTTTCTCCTTCAACAAGTCGTCCGTTATCGATGGTTACTGTAAAGCCGCCATATGAAACGGTAAAATCATCCACTTTTACATCCCCGCCCATGACTACCGTTCCGGTACGCTCGTTAATGATGACTCTTGCCACCACATCCGGTACGACTTCCACTTCTTCGATGATGGAAAGAAAGGTGATCAGGTCATCTCTAAATATCTCGGGTATACTTATTTTTACTGACGAAGAATCCACCGCTCTGGCGATGTTTTCATCAAATTTAGTGTTCAACGCCTGAGCTGTCCTGGCTGATGTTGTAAAATCGGGATTCAGCAAAAGAAGTGTCAGTGTATTAGAATCCACAATTTCCGTTGGGATTTCCTTTTCAATGATTGCCCCTCCGGGAACCGTTCCAACAGTTGTAAATCGTTGCTGCAAGTTGATGGAGGCATTGATGGCCTGTCCTCCCAGACTGACCTGTCCCTGAGCCACTGCGTAAACAACACCATCGGCACCGTAAAGTGGTGTCTGAATCAGAACGCCGTTTTCAAGGGATGCTGCATCTCCTATCGCCGATACAACCACATCCAATCTCATCCCATTTTTATAAAAAGCCGGAATATTGGCCGTTACCATAACCAAGGCGTTGTTATTGGATTGCAATTGTGCTGCCTGAGCAGTAATCCCGAAGTTGTTGAGCATATTGCTTAACAGGCTTGAAGGTATCGTACCCGAATCTCCCGTACCATTCAATCCGACAATCAAACCCACGCCAAACAACTGATTGTCTCTTGCCCCTCGGAATCTGGCAATATCTTTCAATCTGACAAGTGCCCCGAAAGAACTGACAACCAATAATGTAATTATAATCAATACAACCAATCTTTTTTTCATCCAATCACCCTTTAAAAGATTATTCCGGAGATACCGGAAAGGATATACCCCACCCAGCTCTGTTCGGAAGGATCCTGTTCAAAAACCACGTTTCCGTTGTACCATATCTTGGCATTGGCAATTTTAAAGGAATCCACGGTATTTTGGCCGGTAATATCAGCAGGTCTGATTTTTCCCTGAACGAGTAATTCTCTTTTGTCCTGCCCTACCTTGGTCTCCTTTCTGCCTTCAATAATCAAATTCCCATTCTGATCCACATCAATGATAGAAGCGGCAATCCTTGTAATCACTTGGGACTGTGCCGTATTATCCGTTTCCGTTCGACCTTCGCTATCTGCATTGATAGGGATAAACTTGTCCAAAGCTAAATTTCCAACCGTTCCGATAAAGGATAAGGCGCTGCTGACTAACCCCTTTCGTTTATCATCTGCTGAATCATTTTGTGATAAAGAAACGGTTTCAGAAACCAAAATGGTAACGATATCCCCGATTTTGTACGCTTTATTGTCGCTGTACAAGGATCTGAATTTTTCATCTGTTGAATTGTTCCAAAGGGATGTTGAGAATCCGATTGTTATCAGTAACCCAATTAATAGACCTACAACAATTATCTTCTTCATCCGTTCCCTCCGATTTTTACCACTTTTGTTCAATACGACACTCTTAAAATAGGACCCTCATCCAAAATACCGGTTATGATGATTCCCGTGTCAACGTTTTTTGCCCTTACCAATTGTCCAATCTCGGCATTATCAATCATTTCCACTTTCGATGTAACAATCATCCCTGATAATTGAACCACCGCATTGATAATCTGTCCCTTTAACACATAAGCTCTTTTTTTAAGCATTCCCCATTCAAGTACATGATCTTCACTGATGGTATAATCTGCCACATAATCATAAGTTAGCTGAGAAGATAGAACGGGATCTTTATAATCAAAATAATCAATTCCCTGAAATGATAAATACTCTTCTGAAAGCAACACGTCTTTACGAATCAACTTATTGGTTTTGAACCCTGTCACCGGCCAAGTCGTTGTAAAAACCGCCGTTTCGTACTTTTTGTTGCCTTCCTCCGTAAAATATTCGATTCTAACCATATATTTTTTTGAACCTCTTGAATAGATGTTAATCGATTCTATCTTTGCTTTGAAAGGAGTTGGAGGAAACTCTTCATAAATCAGATTTATCTTCTCATCAAATTCAACTTCAAGTTTTTGTTCAAAAGTCTTCAAAAACATCTCTTTTAGAGCCCGTTCATTGTATATCTCAAAATCACTTTTTTCATCGTTTACTCCAACATCGTTACTCATATCCGCCTGAGTTGCCGATTCACTCAAATGCGTGGATGCCTTTCTGTAGACAAATACAATATCCTGCTCAGGACAAATAAAAGTAACACCTTCCAAGTATCGGTTGAATTTGCTGATCACATAATCTAAACTCACCTTCATGGATCGTCCCGGCATAGGTGCGTAACCAAAGATAATCGCATCTTTTCCCATTTCCCTTAACAGCACAGGGTTTTCAACAAAATCTGAAAGATAAATCTGATTACTACCCGATTCGAGTAAAACTTCAGCTTTCAAAACAATCTCCTGAGAAAAAATTATAAGGGAAATAAAAAACAACAAGAGGAAAAAGAAAAATCGTTGCATCTTTACAACTGCATTCTCATGATCTCTTTATAAGCGTCAACGATCTTGTTTCGAACTTCCATGGTCAGCGTCAAGGACATGGCCGCCTTTTCGGCACGAATGATGACATCGTGAATATTACTGATCTTACCGGCAGCAAAATCATCTTCAGCTTGCACTGCATCTTTCTGTTGAACATTCACATTTTTAATGGTATCGTTTAAAATCTTTTGAAAATCCGGTTCGGCCTCGCCATTTTTTACCTGGTTAGCCTGGCCGCTTTGTAATTGTTCCAATCGTTTAATGGGATCAAGACTGTTTGTATTACTGATGGGATCAATACCGTTACTCACTTAAATCACCCTCTTCCGATTCCAAGCGCTGCACTTGCAAACGCTTTTGTAGCATTTATAGATGAAACATTGGCCTCGTAAGACCTTTGTGCGTTGATTAAATCTATCATTTCCCTCAAGACGTTCACATTTGGCATCTGGACATACCCTTCTTCGTTGGCATCCGGGTGAGACGGGTCATAAACCATTTTAAAGGGCCTTTGGTCTTCAACGATGGACTGAACATGAACACCACCCAACTGATCGGTTGAAAGGGTGTTATTGACACCACCCCTTATTCCCATGGCCTTGTCCAATACTTCCTGAAAAACAACGTTTTTTCTTCTGTAAGGACCGCCTTCAGGAGTTCTGGTGGTTTCAGCGTTGGCGATATTGTCTGCGATGACATCCAGCCGCATCCTCTGAGCGGTCATTCCCGATGCACTGATGTTCATAGTGCTAAAGATATCAAGCATCATCTAACCCCCTTCAAAACCGTGTTGTATCTGGCGATAGTCAAACTCATCAATCTGGATAAAGTCTGATATCTGATGGTATTGGCAGCCATGAGCGCTTCCTGTTGGTCAATATCCACGTTATTACCGTCATTGGTGATACGGGTATCCGAAACGGTTCGAACTCTTGCCTGAACATCTTGAATATTGGAGGAATATTTCTGGAAATGCCTTTCTTCGGTTTTCTTCAACTCCAAATCATCACCCTCACCCATGGCTTGTTGCAAGTAGTGTTCAAAATCCACTTCCTTACGTTTATAACCGGGTGTTTCAGCATTAGCAATATTCTGTGCAATGATAGTATTCCTGGTACTGGCTGCATCTAATGCTGCCGGTAATGTACCGAAATTACTGTTAAACAAACCGCTCATTCCAGATCCCTCCTTACATTAAGATTATTCTATATGAAAAAAGGGTTATCCTAAATTTTTCTCGTTTGTTTTTTCCCTGTTGAAAAACCCCAAAATTATACCCAATACAACTGACCAGACTGCTGCCAAGGTAATACGCCAAATCTCCGGCAACAAAAATGTTACGGTGTGAGCCGGAATCCAAAACCACAACAATGTAAGCATTGCACCTTTGATACCTTTCCAATTTTGCTTTTTCTCCAGGAAATTGTCCATAACCCGATGAGAAAAGATCATAACCGGTCCAAACAAGACATTCATAAAGGCTGAAATAAAAAAGGCTAAAAAGAAATTGGGTAGCATCCCATGAGCTACTAATCCGTTGACAAAACCGGTGAATCCCACAAATGAATACTTTATCATTACCGAAAGAATCGCCCAAATCAACATTTTCCCCAATGTGATCTTGAACGAAAAAAAGGTGAGCCTACCTTTTCTTATTGAGGCCCCAAACAACTCTCCAATAGTTCCAAGAACGGCAAACTGAACCATGGCTGAGAGTATGGGGTATGTCTTAACAAAATCAATCCACATAATATTCTACCCCCCCATCATTCTATTTTGAACGCTTCATCCGCGTGATAAGAACTTCTAACCAAGGGACCGGACACAACATGTCTGAACCCCAGAGCATATCCCATTTCCTCATACTTTTTGAAAGTTTCCGGATGCACGTATTCTATTACCGGATAGTGATTTTTGGACGGCTGCAAATATTGACCGATGGTAAGGATTTCACAATCGTGTTTTCTCAGATCCGTCATCAGCTGACCCACTTCATCTTCTGTTTCTCCCAAACCCACCATAAATCCGGATTTTGAGATAATCCCTTTGTCCATTTCCTTTACCCGTTTTAAAAGGGTCAAGGTTCTTTCATAATCCGCCTGGGGCCTCAGATCGGGGTATAATCGCTTCAAGGTCTCGATATTGTGATTGATCACCTTGGGCTTAGCCTCAACAACCACTTTAAGTGCTTCTTCATCCCCTTTGAAATCAGGGATCAACACCTCTACACCAATATCTTCTGATATTTGTCGAATCTCACGAATCACCCGTGCAAAATGAGCAGCTCCACCATCAGGCAAGTCATCCCGTGTTACCGAAGTCACCACCACATACTTTAACCCCATCTCTTTCACCGCTAAAGCCAAGTGTTTAGGTTCTTCATAATCCACCGGTTGAGGTTTGCCATGAGTCACATCGCAAAAGGTACAATTTCTTGAGCAAATTCTACCCAATATCATAAACGTTGCCGTTTTTCTACTGAAACATTCCATTCGATTGGGGCAGTTCGCCTCTTTACAAACGGTATTGAGTCCAAATTTCCCAATAATGGCATTCACGTCCTTCGTCTCCTGAGTCGATCTGATCTTTGTTCTGATCCATTCCGGTTTTCTCTTATACATTCACAATTCCTCCAGCTTTTTCAGAAAATCTTCTTTATTTTCAACAGTACAATCCAATTCAAATTGATTGGCAAGATATCGAATGGTTAAATCCACATGCTCTTCAAAATCCTGTTTTTCTCCCAATTCTCTTTCCAGGGAAGTGACCCCTTTATTCACAAGACCGCATGGGGTGATCAACTTAAAATGATCCAGATTGGTGTTCACATTATAGGCAAACCCGTGCATGGATACCCATCTGCTGATCCGGCACCCGATGGCCGTAATCTTGTTGTTTCCGATCCAAACACCGGGAAATTTGGGATCACTGACCGCATCAATACCATTCTCATCTTTTAACATTTTGATGATGGTCCCTTCCAAATGACTGATATACTGCCGCACCTTTCGACCCAAGTATCTGAGATTAAAGATGGGATACCCCACAATCTGCCCGGGTCCGTGATAAGTGGCATCCCCGCCGCGAGTGCTTCTGTACACCTGTATTCCCATTTTATTTAATTGCACTTCATCTACAAGAATATTGGATACTTTTCCCGAAAGCCCCAATGTAATCACGGGGGGATGTTCAAGAATAAGGAAAGTGTGGGGAAGTTTTTCTTCTGAAACCAGTTGATGAATTTTCAATTGCAAATCATAAGCCTTTTGATAATCCACCAACCCCATTTTTATCGCCATCATCTTCTTCTGATCCACAGTAAAATCCCCTTCTTAACCGTTTGATAAATTATATCATGAGGCAGAACACTCAATCACTTTGAACCGTTAGTTTTCATCAAATTAAATGCAAATTTTTTCCGGTGTTTAAACACCCCGGTAAAAATTTTCCCGATAAGCGTCAGTAAAATAATGAGTACCGCAATGGCAGAGAGCGTTTCCATCCCTCCGGTATCAACCCTGAGATTAAATAAAAGCACACCAATCGTTTCATTACCTGATGAGTAAAGCAATGATGAGATGGGGATCTCCCGAATAATGAAAAGAAAGGCTAAAATCCAACCCGAACTGATTCCTGACTTTAATTGGGGAACGGTCGCCAACCAAAAGGCTCCATGTCTGCTGGCACCATCCACCATAGCCATCTCTTCATAAACAAAGGGAATTGTTCGGATCAAACCGGAGATATTCTTATACGCAAAGGGCAATCCAGCCATGATGTATGAAACGATTAAAATCCAAGGGGTATTGTACAATTTGAAAGGAGGATTCATCCAGGCAAAGATGGCCGCGATGGCGATGATAATCTCCGGCACCGCCATGGGAATACTGCATAAAAAGGAAGTGAAATGACGAATTTTCGACTTGGTTCTGTTTTGCACAAAAACACTGAGCAATGATATTACAGCAGCAATAGAAGCTGCAAGAGCCCCAAAGATAATACTGTTTCTAATCGCCCTGTAAAAAATTGCCTCGTGAAAGAATAAATTCAGGTAATTTCCAAGGGTAAAATTATTACTGATCCATCCCATACTCCAGTTTTTTGTAAAGGAATTCATCACTGTTGTCAATAACGGTAAAAAAAGAGAAAGCGCAAAAAAAACTACTAACACAATAAATAATAGCCATTTGAATTTGTTCAATCTCACCACTGACTTAGAAGCTAAATCCAGATTTTCCGAGCTTTCCGAACCTTTTGACCACTTCAATTGAG
>JAYEGQ010000314.1:0-7444 GCA_034659095.1 Thermotogota bacterium | reverse complement strand
GGTGAATACCTTGGCTGTCTACGATTGCAGGGAATTCACAGGCGATGTCGTTCGAGATTCCTTGAATGACTACTTCGCTGGAATCGTTGCTTTTTTTGTTTAAAGTGTTGACAACCAATCGGGTTGGGTTGTTATTAGCAATGGCATCGATGAAGGGGATGTGTTGCTCACCGCTTAAGGTTTCGGGATCGAAGATTTGTTCGACCTGTTCTTTGATGCCCTCTGGGAATTGGTTGATATTTTCTTTTATAAAGGTTTTGACTGACAAATCTTTTTTTACCGTTGCCTGTTCCATGATCATTTTCATCATTTCCTGTAGAGTTTCGGTGATAGCGTATACTTTATCCTGATACCATTTCCATCCTAGATTGGAATCAAATCCTCCCCATGGCTCTCCGTACCATTTCTTCTTCGTCTTAAGGTCATAATGATATTTCCAGCTGGAATTGCGTTGGGTATCACCGATTGGAAACATCCCGTAGAATTGGTATAAGTCCCAAGCTACAGGTGAAAGCTGGTCATCGGGTGGGTCTTTGGGATGCCATTCTTTTCTGTTGTTGAAGTATTCTTCCAATTTAGGATAGAGATTTTCTCCATCTTTCTCAAATCTGTTTAGCCATATGCCGTGGTTGACACCAGCAACCTGCCAGTCGACTTCCGACACGGGAATGCCAACCGCTTCTGCCAGATGGCGGACTTCATGATGACCATGGCAGAAACCAACCATGTTGGTGTTTGTTTCTCTGTGTATCAAAGTAGTTCCTTCAAATACAGGATTTGCCGCTTGAAGCAGCCAAGGGTTATTGGCTCCGTTGTTTTCCATTTTTTGAGCGATTTCAAGAAAATAAGAAAGTTGGTTCCAATTCGTCAAGGTGTAATAGTCCGAAACCATGTTGAATTCTTGAGTGTCGATTCCCCTTGTATATCCGTGTTTTTCTCCGATCTTTCGCATCTTTTCCAAAAAACCGTGTCCGCCAACCAACGCTGAGTTGATAACAAAATCGGAATTGGCGATGGCTTCATCCACATTGATAGTTGTGGAAAAATGGATATCCGCCCCAAATTCATCTGAAATCCGTTGAGCTAAAAAAGAGACGGCCTTAAGACGGTCCTCGTCGATGTCCATCAAGACGACTTCGCCTCCTTTAAGATTTTGGGTCTTGCAGATGTCGCCGATGAGTCTCATTGAAAAAATCGCGCTTCCGGCTCCAATGATTCCTATTCTTACTGCTGACATTTATTTTCCTCCATTCTTTAGGTTTTTATATAGATTTTTGTTTATTCTGCTTCTGTTTCTCGTTATATTATGACAATTATACCAGAATTTTTTTTAAAGTGATAGGTATTGTGAGATTGTATGGATCTCCTGGCTTGGTTCTCTAACTGGTTGAATTGACAGGTTTTTATTTCACGGATATTTGTAGTATGATAAAAAGGACTGTTCACTAGTATTAAATACGTTTGCAGTGGAGTGTATTCGAATGAAAGGAACTATATTTAATATTAAGCGCTATTCCATACATGATGGTCCCGGTATACGCACAACGGTATTTTTGAAGGGTTGCCCTTTGAACTGCGTTTGGTGTCATAATCCTGAGGGGATTGAATCGGGGGCTTCTTTTTTTTACGATGCCAAAAAGTGTTTGAACTGCATGAGTTGTGTGCGCAGTTGCCCTCAAGGGTGTATTTCAATATCTGCGGGTACAATTATAATCGAACTTGACAAATGCACCCATTGTGATGCCTGTGTGAAAGCATGTCCTTCCAATGCCTTAACTAAAAACGGGGTTTGTTATTCTTCCGATGAATTGTTTGAAATGATAAAAAAAGATTCCCCTTTTTTTGACGAATCGGGTGGAGGTGTGACTTTTTCCGGGGGAGAGCCAATGCTTCAGTTTGATTTTCTCCATGAAATACTGCTCAAATGCAAAGAACATGGAATAAACACTGCGTTGGACACTTCGGGGTATGCATCGGTTGAAAAATTTGATAAAACTAAGAGACTGGTGGATGTTTTTCTTTATGACATCAAATTTGCCGGTGAAGCCGATCATATTCAATACACGGGAGTATCAAATAAGCTTATTATAAAAAATCTGGAGTTTTTGTTATCTAAAGAGGTCATTGTATGGATACGGATCCCCCTTATCCCGGGGATTAATGATACTCGAGAAAATATCAATGGGACAATCCACATCCTCAAAGATGTAGGTTTTTCAGGCAGAGTACATTTGTTAGCCTATCATGATTTTTCAACGGTAAAAATGCAAAAGATGATTGAAAAGGTGAATCGAAGGGCTAAAGGAACAATTAACAAAAATAATAGTCAATTAGAACTGGATACGATCAAAGAAATCTTTCAATCTCAAGGATTTGAAGTGAAGGTGGGTGGTTAATGATGAACGTGAGAATAAAAAAACTGAGAGAAAAAAGTTACAACGCAAAGCCCCATATTTCATCTGAAAGGGCAAGTTTGGTAACGGCCTTTTATAGGGAAAATCAAGGTAAGTATTCAACCCCTGTTCTTCGTGCTTTGAACTTTAAAAACTTGTGTGAAAAGCAGACAATATATATTGGCGAAGATGAGTTAATTGTTGGTGAAAGAGGGCCATATCCAAAATACGTTCCCACCTTTCCGGAGTTAACATGCCACAGTCTTGAGGATTTGGAAGTTTTGGATCAACGTCCCATGACTTCTTATAAAGTATCAGAACATGATATGACTATCTATGAAGAAGAGATTATCCCCTTTTGGACCGGTAGAAGTATTCGTGACAGAATCGTGCCAAACATGACAACTGAATGGAATTTACTATATGAAGCAGGTGTTTTTACCGAGTTCATGGAACAGCGTGCCCCGGGGCACACCACCCTTGACGGTAAAATTTATGCCATGGGAATGAGAGATTTTAAGAAACAGATCCTTGAAGCTAAAGACAAGCTTGACTTTTTGACGAATGAACGTGCCTTTGACAAACTGCAGGAACTGGATGCCATGATGATTTCATGCGAGGCCATAGAAATCTTTGCCAACAGACATGCCAGCTTGGCTGAGGAAATGGTAGAGGGGGAGAAAAATCCCCAAAGGGTGCATGATTTAAAGGAGATCGCCAGGGTTTGCAGAAAGGTACCTGGCAACAAACCCGAAACACTGCATGAGGCCATTCAAATGTACTGGCTTATCCATTTGGGAACGGTGATGGAATTAAATGGCTGGGATGCCATGAATCCGGGACATTTGGACCAGCATTTGTACCCATTTTATAAAAAAGATGTGGAAGGTGGCAGTCTTGACAGAGAACAGGCCAAAGAACTCCTGGAGTGTCTCTGGGTCAAATTCAACAATCAAACCGCACCTCCCAAAGTGGGTGTAACGGCATTGGAAAGTGGTACTTACAACGACTTTACCAATATCAATATCGGGGGCTTAAAAAGAGATGGCAGTGACGGGGTGAACGAGTTGTCCTATCTTTTACTTGAAGTCATTGACGAGATTCACTTGCTACAGCCCGGTTGTAATATACAAGTCAGTCATAAAACCCCGGATGCGTTTGTAAAAGAGGCTTGCAAACTGATCAGAAAAGGTTATGGCTATCCTAGTGTATTTAATACTGACGAAACTGTGATGGAGATGGTCAGAGTCGGTAAGCGCATTGAAGATGCAAGAGAAGGCGGCTGTAGTGGCTGTATTGAAACAGGATCCTTCGGGAAAGAGGCTTATATTCTTACGGGATATCTGAATGTACCCAAAATACTTGAACTAACTCTTAACAACGGCATTGATCCTTTAAGTGGGAAAAGAATTTCTATCCAGACCGGTCAGGCGTCTGAATTCAAATCGTTTGAGTGTTTGGTAAAGGCTTTTAAGAAACAACTGGAATATATCGTCGATGTAAAGGTCAAAGGCAATAATTATATCGAAAGGATTTATGCCAAACAAATGCCGGCGCCGTTTTTAAGTGTTTTGATCAGCGATTGTATTGAAAATGGCCGGGATTATTATAACGGCGGTCCCAGATACAACACTAATTATATACAGTGCTGTGGTATTGGTACTATAACGGACAGTCTTTCAGCCTTAAAGAAGCACGTGTTTAAGGAAAAACAACTCGAATTGACAAGATTGATTGATATACTTAATAAGAATTTTGAAGGTGAGGAGATTACACGGCGATTTTTAATGAATAAGACACCTTTCTACGGAAACGATGATGATGAAGCAGATGATATCATGCGGGCAATCTTTGAACTGTTGTTTCAAACCATCGATGGCAAGAATAATACCAAAGGGACAACGTACCATATGAATATGCTGTCCACAACCTGTCACGTCTATTTTGGTAAAAAACTGGGAGCTACACCCAACGGAAGGTTGGCACATACTCCGGAATCTGACGGGACTTCCCCTTCACATGGGGCTGATACAAACGGTCCTACAGCAGTTATTAAATCACTTTCCAAAATGGACCAGGTGAAAACCGGTGGTACACTACTCAACCAAAGATTTCTTCCCTCAGTCATCGATGGAGAAGAAGCCATTGAAAAACTGACGCAGCTCATTAAAACATATTTTAAACTGGGTGGTCATCATATTCAGTTTAACGTCGTGGATTCAAAGACACTTAAAGATGCCCAACGGCATCCGGAGGAGTACAAAGATTTACTGGTTAGAGTTGCCGGATACAGTGATTATTTCATAGATTTGGACCAATATCATCAGGAGGAGATTATCGCAAGGACTGTGCAAGAGGAGTTTTAAAAAAGGAAAGCGGCCAGAGAGCTTAATGCCTCACAGCCGCATTTTCTATATTTTCCGGTGGTTTTACTGATGAAGCGTCTCCAGAAAACATCAAGGAGATTTCGTGTTCCTTATAAAGAATAGGTTCCAAGCCTTCTCAAGGAGTTTCATTAATTGTTGTTTTTACCGTTTAAATCATAATCAGAATACATTTAGATAGTTTCATCGATTCAGTTAAACAGGTCCAATTCAGTGTACTACGTTTCAACCGATTTTTGATGATTTTTTTTATAAGAAAGGTTATTATGTTGTAAAATAAATCTAAAAATAAAACTTTTAAAGTAAAATTATAACAACGGATAAGATTACTATAAGTTAATTTAACTACTACTTACAATATGTTATTTTATTTCTTCCGGTTTTTTTTGAATGATAAAGGGCCTTGTCTGCAAGATCGATATAGTCTTCAACATGCTTTTCAGGATCGGGGATGAGAGAACAAGCTCCAATACTGATTGTAATTACATCAGCGGCCTCTGAATAATGACGGGGAATACGTAGGTCGCTGACTGCTGCCAACATATCCTCCGATATCTTCATGACGCCCTCTTTGTCTGTATCCGGAAGAATACAAAGAAATTCTTCTCCGCCATAACGGCCAACCATATCAGTAGGTCTTTTTAATGTATTGGATATAGCTTGAGCAACAGAAAATAATGTAACATCACCGGCTATGTGCCCGTAGTTATCATTGTAGTTTTTAAAGAAATCGATATCTAACATGATGAATCCAATAGACTGTTGATTACGAAAAGCCAATTTTGTTTCTTTTTCGAAAGCTTCCATGATAGCTCTACGGTTGGGAATAGTTGTTAATCTGTCTGTTTTTGATAATTTGATGAGTTTGTCTCTGTATGCTTTCATCTTTAAATGATTTCTAACTCTTACTTTAACAATATCGATGTTATATGGTTTTCGAATATAATCAACAGCACCAAGGTTTAGCCCTTCGGATTCGTTGCCTGAATTGTTTAAGGCTGTTACGAATATGACAGGAACATTTTTTAACTCTTCATTTTTTTTGAGTTCTTTGCATACCTCAAATCCGTTCATTCCTGGCATCATCACATCAAGCAGAATCAGATCTGGTTTATTCTCTTTCGCTATTTTAAGTGCCTCTTCTCCACTTTTAGCAACCAAAGTGTTGTATTCGTCTTTTAGTGTGGCATTCAGGATGACAATATTCTGTGTAACATCGTCAACGATTAAAACAGTTTGTTTTTTATCCATGTGACTGGCCTCTCTTTGTCTTTTTAGGAGATGTTGTTGCGATTATGCTCAGTTCTTTTAAAGCTCCTTGATAATCTAAGTTGATTATTTTCTTCTTAACCTTTTTTACATTTACAGTTTGCCTTGGATCCATTTAAAAACAGTTATTACAAACAGTTTGGCTTTGAAGATGCCATAGATTTATTAAAGACAGATATTCCAATGAGGAATCTTTCCATAGAAAAAGTCAAAGACCTATACCCCACAAAAACCATTTCCACGTTTCATTCTGAGCAAGCTGTAAAAGTTTTCAGGGAAATCTACGATCGAGAATGGAAAGATGGCGGTTATAATCCCATGCGTTTACCGGATGCCTACCTCAACGGCATGTTCCTTAACAAATCCTGGAAAGTCTGTTTCATAACAAATGAATATGGGAGACGCATGGGCAGTGTGTTATATGAGATAAAGGACAGAACTATGACAGTTTACAAAATATAAAAAGCCTATTGGGGTAAACTCTCGTCAATCCTCCCATCGGGAAGCATATTATCAGGATGATATTGTCCCTTTGCCTCCATCTGATACCTTACACAATCAGTATTTGCCTTTAAGCAATACTGCTCCACCCATTTTCTATCCAACAAACCTTTATCAGTGAATCGATTAATAGGACAAACGTTGTACCACTTACAGGTCTTACTTCTGTTGATAAGAATCACATCCTTTCATTACAAGTATAACATTAATTTTTTCTGTCCCCTTGTGATACCTTCATAAACATTCAGTAATACTATAAACAAAACAATGGAGGTGCATTAAAATGAAAAAGAGTAAACGAAACTTACTCCTTATTTTTTGCAGTTGTTCTATGACGGCTAATATTTCAGGGACAAAATATGATTCCACTGCAAAAAGGTCATTTCCAAAGACATAATCGGAAAATCAAGCATTATCTCACTTGCTGGAGGGCCAATGGGCCATCCCGACAAAGGCGTAAAACACCTTAAATAAAGGCGTAGGGGATCCCACATGTGGGCTCCCGCAGGGAAATAGCAGAGACGACTTTTTGGGAAATCAATCGAAAAATGGTTTTTGCAGTGCAATCTTTGTATTATTAAAAGATAATATAAAATATGGCTCACTCCCTTTTGTTTTTTTATCATCATATTGGCTTTGACAGAATTGGATGAAAAAACTTTGATGATTATGGTGTGAGATTAAAAATGGGGGACAATCTTTTTTTGGTATAATGAAAGGTATTCTTATACTGGGAGTGATGTTATGAGTACCGGACAATTGGAAAAGCTTTGGAACGAACTCTATCAGAATCTTTATGATAAAAATGCCTTAAATGCTTTTGGCTTTCAAGATTTCTTACAATTTTTAAATCAGTCCAAACAAAAATATGTGCCCTTTTTTAACGATTCCTCTCAT
>JAYEGQ010000313.1:0-7461 GCA_034659095.1 Thermotogota bacterium | reverse complement strand
TATAGATTTAAGTCGTTCAGAAATTGGATTGTTGAGTACCTTTCTTCTATATTTAATGGTGAGAATTAAATGATAATGGAGACTAAAGACTGAATGATTATTTGTATCCAATTCATACATTTGATAGTCCCCTTATATTTTAAGACTCACATGTATTATACCATATTTACACAGGAAGAAGACTCCCACTTATAGATGTGGGAGTCTTCTTCCCGAATATCGATAAAATAAAGGAAATTTCTTGGTAAAGGAAAAAAACAAAAGGAAGAAGTTACATTTTCCCAAGGCCCTCTTGAACGTATTCCGCCCAGAATCTTCTGAAAAAGGCCAAAAATGGAATCCCGATTAAAACACCGGGTAAACCGAACATCGAGCCTGCCAGAAGGATAGCCAGAACAATGGCAAACCAATTCAGCTTCATGCGAGTACCTTGAATTTTAGGCTGAAGCACCCAGGATTCAAATTGATTGGCAAACAAAAAGACGATGAGCATTTTAATCAGGCCGGGGACTCCTGCATACAAAAAACCCAAGAGCATTCCGGGAATGGAAACAAGCGTTGGACCTAAAAACGGAATAAAATCAAAGATCCCGGATAAAAATCCCAAAAACAGGGCATAGGGAACACCTGAAAGTGTTGTCCCAATCCCAACCATCACACCAACAATCAGTGCCAGGATCACTTGCCCCTGTATATAGTGCTCGATATCTCTATAACACTCACGAACAAATAAAATTGATCTTTCCCGAGTACTTTTTGGAAAAAAACGCCACAGGTTTTTACTCAAAATAGGCATAATCGTTGCAAAATACGAAGCCGTTATCACAAATAATATTGCTGAAGTAGAAACAGCAGGAATATGCTGTATAACCGTATTAAAAATGGTCGCACCAAATTCTGAAATGTTTCTTCCAATATCACCAATCAACAAATTCAACCATTCGGTGAGCCTTGGGTCTATATTTTGTCCGTTCAAAAAGTTCTCGACATTGATATCTCTTGCGGTACTACCCACAACCGGGAAAAATCTTTTCCCCTCTTCTATTAAAACAGGGAAAATGGAGTATATTGCAAAGGCAATCAGAACAAACATGCCAATAGAGCTGATTAAAAGTGCTAATTTATATTTGATAAACCGTGATAAAAAACGGGTGGGAACACCAATAATCATGGATAAATACCAACCGAATAAAATTGCCCCCAGAATCACCGGAGAGGCTTTAAAAAAAAGAAAAAACAAAAAAAGGTAAAGGATAATCACCCACATCGCCGGATCAAATGCCTTAACGGGCCATTCTGTTTTTTTCATCAGTCCCCCCCTAAAACTTTTGTCAATCACAAAAGAAGTGAGAGTATTATACCATTTGTTAACCATCTATAGTTTTTAAAATAAACTAAAGAAAAAATGATGAATGCAATTCAACTACATTTCAGTTATTGAACAGATTCCACTGAACAAAAAAGGGGGAAAAAGGTTCTTACAAAAATAACGAAAAGATAATAATCCCCATGCCAATAATTTTAATTGGTCCCACCGGCTCAGATAGAAAGCTAAGTGCAAAGGCCGTAGCTACAACCGGTTTCACATAAAACAACCGCATGGCAATGGTGGCACCCATTCTATTTACAGCCTCCAGCAGGGCGTAATAGGCAATCCCCGTCACGCATATTCCCAGGTAAAATACAATCACCCATCCTTGAGCATCCAAAGCGGGAATTGTAAATTGACCGGTGATAATCAGGAAAAAGCCGTAGATGAGACTTGGAATGAGGGTCGAATAAGCCGTGCAACGTAAAGGACCGTATCTGGCAATATGTATTCTTAATAAAACAGAATACATACCAAATGTAACGGCTGCAATAATGCCAAATAGAATCCCTGCCAGGGTATCGCCTTCCAGCATCCCAAATCCAAAAATGATAATACCAACCAAACCCAATACAATCCCAAATTTCTTTCGCTTACTCACCTTTTCGCTAATAATCAGATAGGCAAAAAGAGCCGTAAACAGCGGACTGGTAGAAATCAACGTGGCAGCAGACGAGGCATTCCCGTATTTGACGGACAATTGCAACATAGTCATGGAAAAAATCGTGTTCAAACTTCCGATAAATACTATCTTGAGAAAATCGGCTCTTATGATCTTTTGATAGCGAGGACTTGTTATTTTTTCACCTTTGACAAGATTTTTTAAGGCCTTTTTATAGGAAAGTCTGCTCACAAGAACTGAGATAAAGAATAAAAATAAACCGCCGATAAAAAAACGCATAAAGGTCATGGTAAATGGGTCCACTTCACCCATAATGGGTTTTGAAACAACTTCAAGGCTTGAAAACAACAATAACGCAATGGTCCAGAATAAATATGCCATCTCTTACTCCTTCAAACACAAAAAACATTTCTTTATCTTATCACATTGCGATATTTTTGTCTTAATTTTAAGCCTGATTTGATATATAATCACCCGGGAGGTTGAAATGAAAACACTGAAATCATGTCGAGATATCACTGTTATCGAAAACACTCCATATATAGTTATTGCAACGGACTCTTCCGGCTCAATTGGAGAAAAAGAAGGGGATCACTTGCATGTTAAAACCGAAATCGCTGCGGCCCATTGTTTAAGGGTTTGTTTGAACGAAATCTATGCCGTCGGAGCAACTCCGGATATCATCATTTCCACAGTAAGCAATGAATTTGATGTAACCGGAGTGAAGATATTGGAAGGGATTCGTGAATTGTGCCAACGCTATCACATCACGGATTATGAAATCAACGGGAGCAGTGAGGAAAACTTTCCAACCACCATGACCGGGTTTGGAATAACGGTTGTAGGAAATGCCAAAGAACTTCGGTGGCAAAAAACACTTGAAGGTGATTACTGTTATCTTTACGGATGGCCCTTTGTTGGCAAGGAAGTGCTTGAAAATGAAGACGATTTGTTAAATCCGCTGATTATTCACAGCTTGTTTAACAAATACGATATCCACGATTTTCTTCCCTGTGGTTCGGGTGGGATTATCAATGAGATTGAGGTGTTGTGTGAAGACACCAAATTGAATTTCATGCAGGAATCATTAGTTGAAGACTCCGATCCGCAGATACTTTACCGATCAGCGGGCCCTTCTACTTGTGGTATATTTACAACGGCTGAAAAAATAAAAGAGAAGGATATCCAGCTTATTGGTTATTTTACAGAAACTGAAGAGGAATGATTATTTATGGAAAAAATATTAATTACAGGTGGTCAAGCATCGGGTAAATCAACGCTGGCCATCCAAATGGCAGATGCCATGGAGAAGGAAAGAGTCTTTATCGCCACTGCCATCGCCTTTGACGATGAACTTAAAGAAAAAATACAGGCACATCAAGAGGAGAGAGCTAATCGCTATCATACAATTGAAGAACCCATTCGCCTTCATGAGGCTCTAAAAAAAGCTTCTGAAATGAATCCACAAGTTATCGTCATTGACTGCATGACTATTTGGATTTCAAATCTGATGTTTCAACTGTCTGAAAATGAAATGAATAAAAACATAGAATGTTTTTTTGATGCCATTGAGAAAATTGAGACTGGAGACAAGGTAAAAAAACTCATCTGTGTGACAAATGAAACGGGCTGGGGAGTAATTCCGGCTGATCCACTTAGCCGAAAATACGTGAAACGATTGGGCAACTTGAATAAACGAATCGCAGCATTCTATAATAATGTATATTTAACCTGTTGTGGACTGGAGACAAGGTTAAAATGATGGTGGGCGCCACTTCCTGGCAGATTAGGGGAACTTATTTGGACAATGTCAAGCTAATCGCCAATGATCTGGATTTTTGTGAGCTGCTGGTTTATACTTGGGATTTACCTACGGAAGAATTATTAACCAAAGAAATCGAAGCTATCATTCAAAAGACCACCATCAGCGTTCATCTGCCCACGGATGCTTTGGACAACGTCAAACAGGCGGTTGCTTTTTTTGAAGGTTTTGATTGTCTGAACTTAACCGTTCACCCATTTGCTGAATTTAAACGACTTGCAGATTTTTATTTTGATTATTCTACCGGCAGCAGTTCTAATAACCTGTCTCTTGAAAACCTTGAAGATAATATGTTTAATAAGTTTACGGATTATTTGGGCCAAGACAAAGAAAAGCTCAATATTACTATGGATTACGGTCATCTTTTATACACCAGAGATTCATTGGAAGCTTTTTACAACGAATATGCCTCTCAAATCTGTGAAATCCATTTTCACGGTGCCAATCAGGAAAAAGCGCATGTTTATCCGGATAAAGCGTCACTTGAGGGCTTTCAGACCTTCATGAAAACCCATGATTTTCCTGAAGCACTTCCAATTTGTGTGGAATTGTTCCATTGGCCGGAAACCAAACAATTAGTGAAAGAGTTGAAGACATATGCTAGATGATCTGTTCCTGGCATTAGGGGTATTAAGCCGGATCAGAGTTCCTAAAATAAAAAGGGTGAACTATCCCCGTTCCACCGTCTATTTTCCCCTTGTCGGGATCATTGCAGCTTTTATTCTGTTTGTCAGTCATTACGGCTTGAATTTTCTCTTTGAGGAAAACCTCTCGCGCCTAATCAGTATTGGGATTTATTTCCTGTTATTCGGTTACTTCCATTTTGACGGATTACTGGATGTCATTGACGGTTTTTTCCCCTCACACAAAACACCTGAACAACGTTTGGCCATCATGAAAGACTCCAACACCGGGGCTTTTGCTCTCCTATTTGGTGTATTGTTTATGGCATTGGAGTTCTTTTGCATTCTCTCCAGCGATGTCCGGTGGATTCTGTTTCCAATCTTCGGAAGACTATCTCCACCTTTACTCCTGGCCGTTTCAAAACCGGCAACAAAAAAAGGATTGGGGCAATTGTACTTTCCATACCCCAAGCGCTATGCCTTTTTTTCTCTAATCTTCATCATCCCGGTCTTATTCTTCTTCTCAGTTACGGGTTTATTTATACCTTTCCAAGTATTGATTGCCTTGGTGATATCCAAGGTTTCAAAACATAAAATCAAAGGGATTACAGGGGATGTTATTGGCTTTTCCATCATGATCAATGAGCTGCTGTTTTTACTTTTTTTGAATATGTCTTTTTTATAGGATAAGATTCTTATAGCATTAGAAATGTCTGGACTTTTGAAACACTGTTAACTTAAAAACAGGGAAAAATTAGGGTTTCGTAATATGCCAATAACCCCCCCACCAACCCGTTGGGTGGGATTTGTGAGCTCTGAGTTTAGAGTAAGTGCTTTTTTATGAACTGCTCCCAAAAATTGGATTGCTAAAATTTGATAGATAAAGGAAGACCCGGATATTCAACGAAAAAGAAACAAGCCTCCCACCTACAAAATCAGGGATACTGTCAATCCGGAAATAGATGTGAAAATGGAAATTGTCCCGGATAGTATTTCAGAGCAAAAACTGATAACTTTAGTAGAAAGTCATTGTAAAGAAAGAATGTCCGATGATTTTAAAAACGCCACAATATTCATATGCCGGATACCATTTCGGCTGAAATCGATTTCGTCCATGGAGAGTACAAATTTTGGGTAATTATCCTTGATGTTCTCATATACTGAGAATTCGCGTTTAACGGTTTTTTCATCTGCCAAAAGATAACAGACTTGAAGATAAATGATGTCTTTGTTTTTTTTGCAAACGAAGTCGATTTCTTTCTCTTCGACTTTCCCTACTGTTATCTGATAACCCCTGCTGATCATTTCCGTATAGATGATATTTTCCAAGATTTGCTGGATATCAGCAGTGTTTCTTGCGCTGAGTGCTTCTCGAAAACCATGATCTTCGATATAATATTTTTCATTAATTTTTAGGATCTTCTTTCCTTTCAGGTCTTGCTTGAAGACTTTTTTGATGAGAAAGGCGTTTTCACAAATTGAAAGATAATTGACGATGGTATCGACAGCGACTTTTCTGCCCTCATTCTTAAAGAATTTTGAAATACTGTTGGCGGAAAATGTGTTACCGGTATTATCCATGATATACCGAATGATTCGGTCTAAAAGATCAACCTCTCGGATTTTATGATAGGTGATGATATCTTTCATAACCACTGAATTGTAAACATCTGAAAGGTATTGCATGGAAGGTTCGTATTCAAAATCCATGTACTTTAAAAAGGGCATGCCACCAAGAACGATGTATTTTTTAAACAATTCCTTTTCAGAAAGGGAATGATCGGCCATCAACTCACAAAACTCTGAAAGGGAAAAAGGGTGAACTTGAATGTTCATATATCTTCCTGCCAGATAAGTCGCCAAGTCCCCTGAAAGAAGACGGGCATTGGAACCGGTGATGTAGATATCCGTATCAAATTCGGTCTGAATAGCGTTAACAACCTTTTCCCAACCAAGAACTTCCTGGATTTCATCTAAAAATAGGTAAGTCCTTTCTCTTTTGTCTTTTAAAAATACCATTAACTTTTTCATGAGCAGTTCTTTTTCTAAAAACTGCATCCCCTGAACCGTCTCAAAGTTAATACTGAGGATATTATCTTCTGACACACCATTTTCTTTTAAATGGTTCTGTATCAACTCAAGCAAAACAGATTTTCCGCATCTTCTGATACCACTTATGATTTTAATGATAGGTTTATTGATAAAAGGCCTGATTCTTGAAAGGTATTTTTCTCGTTTGATCATGTGATCACCTCGTTTTCCTCTTAACGATTATAACCTATAACGCTCGAAGAAACAAGTTGATTATCGTATATAAACTATAATATAGGAAAAATTTAAGGTATTATCGTTTATATTCGAAAGCATGATTATATAAGCTTCATTTCTTCCACTTCTCGATAAACATTACCTCTTCACCGTCGCATATTTCTCCGGTGCTTTGAAAACCCAATGATTCATAGACTTTTTTTGCCCCTGTGTTTTGCGGGGCAAAACTGGTTCTCAAGATTCTGCATTTGTTGTTTAAATATTCATCCACAACCATTTTCATGGCATGTTTTCCGTTTTTATCTGTGATATTCATATATATAAGAAATCAAGATGTTAACAAGGAAAGATTAATTATGTATAATTCTTATAAGTTAGTATATATTTAGACGAATAGTTTATTATATATATTCCAAACATATAAAGGGGGTGAAAGCTATGAAAAGGATATTATTTGTCCTATTAGTTCTCATGAATTCCGTTCTTTTGGCCCACACGCCATTACTTCTGGTTGAAGACAACGGAGATGGAACGCTTTATGCGGAAGCTGGTTTTTCGGATGGGTCAGGGGGTCAGGGGATGACTTGCAGGCTTGAAGATACTGACGGTAAGATTTTGTGGGAAGGCAAAGCGGACTTTATGTAGGAGGATGCGCTATCCCGGGAGTTATGGCGACTCGGGCGATAAAAGATGAAAAGGCCCGTTTGGCGACTATACTTGTCGTACCATTGATGAATTGTTTGGCAAAGATCCCCTT
>JAYEGQ010000312.1:0-7467 GCA_034659095.1 Thermotogota bacterium | reverse complement strand
AGTTACGCTTTGTGCTGTTGGACCTCTAACCAACATTGCAATATTCTTGATTAACTTCCCGCATTTGCATGAAAAAGTGAAGGAAATTGTAATAATGGGAGGAGGCATTGCTTTTGGGAACACTACCCCTGTAGCTGAGTTCAACATTCTGGCAGACCCTGAAGCCGCTCAGATTGTGTTTAATTCACAAATACCTCTAACCGTTTTTGGTTTGGATGCTACCCATCAAACAAAAATACACATGGATGAAATCAAAAAAATGCAGGGACTTCCTTCTCCTATTGTATCAAAAATGGGTTTATTGCTTGAATTTTTTCATCAAACTTATTATCATGTTTTTAAAATAGAAGGAGCACCTCTGCACGATCCCTGCACCATTGCCTATTTAATTGAACCGGATATATTTGAATATCAGAATTATTTTTGTCAAGTGGAATTGAAGGGTGAACTAACCTATGGCCAGACGGTAGTTGATTATTGGCAAAACACAAATAATCCACTAAATTCAAAGTGGGCGATTAAAGCAGATAGAGAAAGATTTATCAAATTGCTTTTCGATAAACTATCAAAATATGAATAAAATGGAGGTTTTGTTGAATGGAAAATCCCACCTATCACATACAAATAGAAGATAGTCAGAAGGTTGGAAGGTATGTATTATTACCGGGAGATCGGGGAAGAGTCAAACGAATGGCAAAGTATTTGGAAAATCCAGTTGTGGTTGGAGACAACAGAGAGTATTTTACAATGACAGGACAACTCAACGGTGAAAGCGTTTCCGTTATGTCAACGGGTATGGGAGCTCCTTGCATGTCCATCGGAGTAGAGGAGATAAGAACATTGGGAGCGGATACATTCATCCGTGTTGGTACAACCGGTGCCTTACAGCCTCATCTCAACATGGGTGATTCAATAATCGCAACAGCAGCTGTCAGATCAGATGGTACCATGATTGACTATGTACCAAGAGAGTTTCCCGCTGTAGCTGATTTTAACGTAATCAGTAAAATGAAAAATGCAGCGGAATTTATCGACAATCCTCATCATCTTGGTATTGTTCATTCCACAGATTCTTACTATGGCAGAAATTTTAATCAGAAAGCGGCATTGGAGTATTCAAAATTGCTTGCTAAGGCAAACGTTCTGGCTGTGGAGATGGAAATATCAGCACTCTATATTTTAGGAGGCATTTATTCTTTAAGAACAGGGGCTGTATTAACCATAAGAGAAGTCCGAAAGACTCTTGATGAAACTTATAAACAGGCGGGGGAGGAATTTGAACAGGGTATGGAAAAATCAATCCAAATCGCATTCAAGTCTATTGAGTTACTTATTGAAGAAGATAGGGCAAAACGCCCATAAAAAACTGGAGGTGTTTGTATGAAAAAAGCATTAATCTTTATCTTTCTAACTGTCTTTGTGTTGAGTGTTTTCTCAGCACCACGGGTCTTGAACCTCATCAATGGAACCCTCGGAGACAAGTCTTTTTTTGATTCCGCAGAGCGTGGTATGATTATGGTTCAGGAGAAATTGGGACTAGAAACAAAAACCATTGAGATGGGTTATAACCCATCAGAATGGAAACCAACTCTTGAGGACATGTCAGATTCAGGAATGTACGATTTAATCGTAGTTGGCACATGGCAAATGGTTGATACTTTGGCTGAGATTGCTCCATATTACCCTGAGATTACTTACATCATCTACGATACGAATATGCCATTTGATAACGGAAATCTTGATAACGTATATGCAATGACTTATAAACAGAATGAAGGTTCTTTCCTTGCCGGAGCACTTGCTGCAATGGTTTCAACAGATCCTGATTTTGATTACAGTAATCCTGACAGCAAATTGATCGGAATGCTGGGTGGAATGGATATTGCAGTTATCAACGACTTTTTAGTTGGTTATATTGAAGGCGCTCAGTATGTAGATCCTGAAATCAGGGTCACCACTTCCTATGTAGGGGCATGGAATGATCCTGCAAAGGGAAAGGAATTTACTTTAGCTATGTACAGGCAGGGAGCAGATGTTGTGTTTGCCGTTGCTGGAGAAACAGGCAATGGTGTCCTTGAGGCCGCTAAAGAAATGGACAGATGGTCCATCGGTGTCGATTCCGATATGCAACTCATTTATGAAGAAAAAGATATGGATATTGTCAATCACATGTTGACCTCCATGTTGAAAAACGTCGATCAGTCCATTTATAGAGCGGTGGAATTATATCTAAACGGTGAATTGCCATTGGGCACTACAGAAGCTTTGGGATTGAAGGAAGGTGCTGTAGGACTTGCTAATAATCAATATTTTGATAAATTCCTGGAAGGAAACCCCGATATCGCAGAGAGACTTGATGAGTTGGAACAAATGATTCTTGAAGGGGAAATTTCCGTTTCATCAGCCTTCGGAATGACCAACGAGGAATTGAATGCCATTCGGGATGCAGCAAAATAAAAGATTTTAATAAAATAAAATAGGCTTCCTCGAAGGGGAGCCTATTTTTTGTCAAGGAGTGGTTAAATGGCTGATAATTGTATCCTTGAAATGAATAATATTTGGAAGATCTATCCAAACGGTGTTGTTGCTAATAAAGATATGCAGTTAAAAGTAAATAAAGGTGAAATCCACGCTCTTCTTGGTGAAAACGGCGCGGGAAAATCCACCTTGATGAAGATTCTGTTTGGAATTGAACAACCCACAAAAGGGGAGATCATATACGAAGGCCGCCAAGTTGATATTTCTTCACCTAATGAAGCGATAGAATATGGAATTGGTATGGTTCATCAACATTTTATGTTGGTCCCTTCATTGACAGTTGCAGAAAATATTATACTGGGTATGGAGCCAAAAAAGGGGCTTTCAATTGATATTGATCAGGCTTATTCATTTGTTCAGTATCAATCTGATTTATTCGGTCTTCCGGTACCTTCGAAAGAAAAAGTCAAAGACATATCTGTTGGAATGAAACAGAGAGTAGAAATTATAAAAACATTAGTACGTGGTGCCAATTTAATCATACTTGATGAACCTACAGCTGTTTTAACACCACAGGAAACAGTGGACTTGTTCAAGGCGTTGAAGAATTTGACTGAAAAAGGGAAAACGATTATTTTTATCACACATAAATTGAATGAAGTGAAAGAAATAGCTGACAGAATCACCGTAACACGGCGAGGGAGAGTTGTTGGAACTGCTAAAGTTAAGGATATATCAGAGATAGAGATGTCAAAGATGATGGTTGGCAGGGATGTAGATATTCGCATTGAAAAGGAACCTGCACAAACAGGAAAGAAATTAATGGAAATCAACGATCTTGAATTTACAAGAACGGATGGGGTTAAATCACTCAAGGGTCTTTCCTTTTCGTTAAGAGAAGGTGAGATACTTGGCGTAGCGGGGGTAGAGGGAAACGGTCAAACTGAACTGGTTCAAATTATAACCGGAATTATCCCCAGAGAAAAAGGGCGAATTAAGTTAAATCAAGTGGAATTGCCCAAGATAACAGATCCCGGATTTTGTAGAGATGCGGGTTTAAGCCATATTCCCTCTGATAGAATGGAAAGAGGTGTAGCACCTGATTCCACTATTGCCGAAAATATTATCAGTGATCGATTTAAAAAGATACCGTTTTCAAAAAATGGTGTGATTAAGTGGAAAGAAGTGTACGGTTTTGGAGAAGATATGATTAAGGAATTTGACATCCGTACAGATAATGCCAAGACGGAGATTAAGATGCTGTCGGGAGGAAATATTCAAAAAGTTGTTGTGGCAAGGGAATTCACCGCTCATTCAAAGATTACTATCGCTGATCAACCCACCAGGGGAATTGATATTGCCGCTGCTGATTTCATCAGGCGAAGGTTGGTAAAAGAAAGGGAGAATAATCTTGGAGTCCTGCTTGTTTCCGCCGATCTGACAGAGTTGTTGGAAGTAGCGGACAGAATCATTGTTTTATACAAAGGTGAAATTGTCGCCCATTTTAATGAAGTCAAGCAAATCAACGAGACGATATTGGGTGAATACATGCTTGGAATAAAGAGAATGACAAGTGAAGAAATGGGTGATTTGTGATGAAGGCTGATAAACGTTTTACGCTTTATCGAATTGGTATTTCTGTTGGGATCGCATTATTAATTGGGTACATCATTGTGTTCATTGCCAGTGTTCCTTCAACAGATATTGCCTTTATGAAAAAGATGAAAGAGGCTTTTGACAGTGCCAATGAAGCATATAAGTATTTTTTGACTGGAGCTCTTATTAGATGGCGTTTTACAGGAGCTGCTTTTAATCAAAGCGGATTTATTCAATGGATCAATGAAGCTGTTCCGATTATCATTACGGGTCTTGCAGTTTCTATGGTCTTTACCGCTAAACAATTTAACATTGGTGCAGAAGGTCAGATGTTTCTTGGTGCCGCAGTGGCAACAGCCGTCGCCATCTATTTTCCTGGGATTCCTTTTGTTTCAACTTTATTTGTAATTCTTACCGCAATGGCAGTTGGTGCAGGATTTGCGGCTATTCCTGGTTTTATGAAAGCCAAATTAAAGGCCTCTGAATTAGTCACTTCACTAATGCTGAACTATGTTGCCTTTTTTATGGGTCTGTTCATTATCAAGACCTTTTTGAGAGATTCAGAAGCGGGTTCCCTTGTATCTCTCGAATTTCAGCAACAGGCAATGCTTCCCTTGCTAAATGAAAGGTACAGATGGCATATTGGTATTTTCTTCGCTTTGGGAATGACTATATTGGTGTGGTTCATCATGAAAAAGACAACATGGGGGTATAAGGTTAAATTAATCGGAGATAATATTAAATTCGCTGAATATTCGGGTATTAATTCTTCCAAAATGATCTTCCAAGTCCAGGTAGCTGCGGGGTCGGTGGCTGGTTCTGCGGGTATCATCGAATTGCTGGGTTATCATGGTCGGTTCTTATGGTTGTATTCTCCGGGATATGGATGGGATGGTATTATCATAGCCACTTTGGCAAGAAATAACCCGCTTTTTGTCCCACTGGCTGCTCTTTTTCTTTCCTATATTCGTGTGGGTGCGAAAATCATGGGAAGATATACCAATATCGCTCCTGAAATCGTCGCTATCTTACAAGCTGTTATTATCTTACTGGTTACGGCAGAAGCCTTCCTTGCCAAATGGAAACAACGGTCCATTAACAAGGAGGCAACGCTAAAAGAAATAAATGACACTCCAGTACAAGTAGGTGAGGCAAGATGAATGAGATGCTTCAAGGAATATTATCATGGGATTTTATTGCTGCGGGAATCAGGGTAACAACCCCCATTCTTCTTGCAGCATTGGGGGCCTTAATCGCAGAATCTGCCGGAACCCCCAACATTGCCTTGGAAGGCATCATGCTTATTTCAGCTTTTATAGGAGTTATTGTCAGCGGTTTTACAGGGAGCCTGTGGTTGGCTATTATTTTTGGCGTGATCGTGGGGACTTTAATGGCCGCTATTTTGGCTTATTTTGCCTTGAAATTGAAAACGGATATTATTTTAGCGGCTATCGCATTAAATATCTTTGCCAGCGGGGGTACCATCTTTTTCCTTGCAATGCTGACAGGTGATAAAGGATCTTCAGCATCGGTTAATTCATTGCTTATTCCTAATGTAACCATTCCAATTATTGACAAAATTCCTATTCTTGGTGATATATTAAGCGGTCACCATTCCATTACTTACGTGGCAATTGTTTTAATCTTTGTGGTTCAGTATATGTTGTATAAAACACCTTTGGGTTTAAGGATCAGGGCTGTAGGTGAAAATCCTGATGCTGCAGAATCGGTTGGGATCTCCGTTGTGAAAACCCGATTTATCGCTTTGATGCTTAGTGGATTTCTTGCAAGTCTGGGTGGTCTTTTTCTGTCAATGGGATATGTTTCTTGGTTTGCCAGAGATATGACAGCGGGAAGAGGGTGGATTGCCTTAGCCGCGCAGGCTCTTGGGGGATTGAATGCCTTTGGTGTAGCAGCAGGGTCTTTCCTGTTTGGGTTTACCGAAGCTGCTTCCTATTCATTACAGATATTTGACATCCCCTATGAATTCACCCAATCGCTGCCGTTTATCATCACAATTATCGTTTTGGGTATTTACGCTTGGCGAAAAGTCAAAGCATCCGGAAAGTTAAATGTGTCAAATAGTTCTATCGGTCCTACTGAAAAATAATCAACAGCTTAATGTAATTCATAAAGCCGGTTATTGAGAAGAGATCTGATAACCGGTTTTTTATTTTTCTATAGGGGTACATTTTCCGTAAATTGGTAACGGTTTTACCGGTTGCGTCAATTCAAAGGTTCCGGATTCAATTTGTTTTTTTAATATTTCAGTTATTTTATATGCATCCCGAATCTTGGACATGGTCCTTGAAACCGGCTTCTTGTCTGATAAATGTATATTGTTTTTATGTAATTGATCATATGTTACCGTTCCAACTGTTTTTCCGGTTGCAAAATCGTATACTTGTGTTTTGATATCTTTATTTCTTACCGAAAGGGCATGGGCTATATCGCTGTTTAAAACCGGGATTGGGATTCCGATTGAAATGTAAAGGCTCACACCGTATCCTTTGATATATAAGGGGGTGATAAACTCAGGTTTCACTTGTCGGAGATCAGCTGTGATGGCCAGAGTAGCTGAAGGAGCAATGGGTAAACGAGTTTTCTCATCCCTCTTTGCAAAAGCATTGTATTGAGTGCCTTCCCAGCTGATAAATCCTTCTCCACCGCAAAAAAAGATGCGTGTTCCAATACCGATAGTTTGTAAATAGGGATCGTTCATCAGTGGGGATATCTCTCCGGCACCTGCATAATTAATACTGCCCAGGTTTGGTAAAAGACTTCCCATGTATGTTTTGAGTTCCTTTTCTGATGAGTTGCAAGCGGCGTTGTAATTTTGATAACAATTTCTTGGGTTAAAAAAATACACCTGGTTTAAATCATCGATTGTAATTTCTTTTGTAAAATGGTTTTTAGGGTAGCAGTCGGTTGAGGTACCATACGCCTTAAATGATATTTTTTCCCCCTTCACCAGTTTCTGGATAACATGTGCACCACCATAGCTTTTATCATTGCCACTTTCCTGTGTTGCACCCAGATAAAAATCAGCACAGGCAATTCCACCATAGGCTTGTACATCATCCAAGAAGACCTGTTGCATTTTCATTTGAGGGTTGGTATGACCTGTGTTTATAAATACACCTGATGAGCACATGGGGCTGTAAGTAGCTGTTGTGACAACATCGCATTTTTCTGCCAAACTCCTTGTCCCTTCTTCTTCGGCCATTTCCTTGGCTTGTGAAGCAGTTAGGATTAAAGCCTTATTTTCCTTTATCTTTTTGTTGATTTCATCTATACTTTTCATTAAAAAACTCCTCGTGAATGGATTTTATGGCGTCATTTCTTTGATCAGAATTCACAATGAAATAACTAGCAACATCAGAAACGCCCATT
>JAYEGQ010000311.1:0-7517 GCA_034659095.1 Thermotogota bacterium | reverse complement strand
GTATCAAGGAAGAGGATCAGGGCCTCATCTTCGAGCCATTCCAGCAGCTCGACATGTCCAGCACCCGGCAATACGGTGGAACCGGCCTGGGTGTTACCATCACCAACAACCTGTTGCAGAAGATGGGGAGTAAGCTGGAGATAGACAGTACGTATGGGGAAGGCAGTGAATTTTCTTTTGAGCTGGTATTGCCCTGCGGGGAAGAGAGTGAGAAAAAGACCCCTGACCAAGCAAAAGCAGAAGAACACTCCTATAGTACACCTTTCAAAAACAAGACGATTCTTGTTGTAGAAGACGATCAGGTGAACATGAAGCTTGCAAAAACAGCGCTCTCCAGATTCTCAGATGGTATCCAAATCATCGAGGCCCGAAACGGTCAGGAGGCTTATGAGCTCTATCTGAAACACAAACCGGACATCATCTTCATGGATATCATCATGCCAGGGATTGACGGGTATCAGGCGACGGGAATGATACGCTCCCATAACGAAGATGTCCCGATCGTAGCGATGACGGCAAAGGCTCTGGAAGAAGACAAAGAAGCTTGCCTAAAAGCCGGGATGGATGACTATCTATCCAAACCTGTTTCTCTGGAGCGGTTAAAGGAAACGGTTGAAAAGTATCTTTGACCTTTCGGCACATATAACCTAAGATTCCAGTACATTTATACCTAGGAAACCACACCTGTCTTTATTTATCTGGGTTTTGGTAGATTTTACGAAAATAAACACTAGAAATATGAGTTATATTTTATATAATACCTTTGTTGATGAGGGTTTCAAAGAACCTAGGTATAATTTCACGGGAATGCAGGTTATAAGACAGGAAAAGGAAAGTGGTGTTAGAATGAAACATTCAATTCGTTTAGAGCTTTTTTCGGTGTTTTTTGCGATAATCGTAATATTTGCCATCGTTCTTCTTGCAGTTAATTCATTTTTTCTTGAAGACATGTTCATTTCCGATTATGAGTCTAAGCTATTAAATACTTACGATGAATTAAAAGCTACCCTTACTGATAGTTCTAATCTGCAAAAAAGTATCTCAGCATTAAACAAAATTCCCGGGGCTTATCTAACAATAGTTGACTTAAGTTTCAATGTCTTATCCTCCACTGCCCCTGAAATACTCGTGAGTGGTAGCATCAATGAGCTCCTGAAACAGCAGCTTACGGATGTACTGGGATCTGAAAAAAACGAACCAATATTTGAGATCATCGATTATAGGGTAGAGAGCGGAACCAATAAAAAAATGATGACGCTCATTGGCCTGTTGCCAAATGACCGGATGATCATCATGGAAAGACCAATGGGCAGCATTAAAAACACGGTTGATGTCGCTGTGAAACTGTCATCAATTTCAGCCATGGTTGCACTTGGTATCGGTTTTGTGCTTCTGTTTTACCTCACGGGGAGTCTCACTAAACCGATCTTGAAAATAACTCAAAAAGCCAGAGAAATCTCAAGGCTAAATTTCAAGAATAAAATCAAAATCACCAACAAAAATGAAATAGGACAGTTGGCGAAGAGCATCAATGAAATATCTGCAAAATTGAATCGGACGTTGGAAGAACTCAAACAGTCAAACGAAGAATATAAAAAAGCAAAAGAAGAGGCTGAAAAGGCAAACCGGGCTAAGAGTGAATTTCTTGCCAACATGAGCCATGAGATCCGGACGCCCCTCAACGGGATCATTGGTTTTTCTGATTTGTTGGAACGCTCGGGCCTCAGCGAGAAACAAAATGAATATATGAACGCCGTGAAGAACTCGGCCGCTTCGCTCATGGATATCATCAACGACATCCTCGACTTTTCCAGGATAGAAGCGGAAAAACTCGAACTCAATCCTGAAAAAACGGATATTTTATTACTCTGTGAGAATATCATCGATATTGTGAAGTTCCGGGCAGCGGATAAAGATATCGAACTACTGCTGAATATTAAACAAGACGTGCCAAGATATGCCTGGATAGATTCCGTCAGGGTCAAACAGATTTTGATTAACCTCCTGGGAAACGCCATCAAATTTACCGAAAA
Source organism: Thermotogota bacterium (assembly GCA_034659095.1). Lineage (GTDB taxonomy): Bacteria > Thermotogota > Thermotogae > MWEM01 > MWEM01 > JASUTC01. The sequence continues at coordinate 5,484 of JAYEGQ010000311.1, read as the reverse complement.
GGGAGAAATCGAACTAAAAGTTATGCTGACAGGAGGAGAAAAAATCAATGATCATAATACTGCCAGTATTTTATTTGCCGTAGAAGATACCGGTATTGGCATCGGTGAAAAACACCGGAAGAAAATATTTGAAGCCTTCTCGCAGGAGGATATCTCCACCACCAAGAAATTCGGTGGCACCGGGCTCGGACTGGCCATATCCAATCAGCTTCTGAAGATGATGGATTCACAACTCCGTTTGAAGAGCGAACGGGGAAAGGGAAGCACCTTCTACTTCACCCTGTCATTGGAGGTGGAGAACGCTGCGGAAGAGCCGAAGGCCATACCGGCCGATATCCGGAACATCCTGATCATCGATGATGCTGCGAGCAGTAGAACAATACTCAGAGAAAACCTTGAACAGAAAGGCATCCGTGTCACCGAAGCGGAAAACGGCTTCAAGGCATTGGAGACACTCACAAAAGCGAAGGATTACGACTTACTGATCGTTGACTACAATATGCCGTATATGAATGGCCTCGAAGTTGTTCAGAACATCCGGGATAAATTCGAAATAACAGCCGAAGAACTGCCGGTGATACTCCTGCACAGCTCCGTGGAGGATGAAGCCGTCAAAAACGGATGCCGGCAATACGCAATAGCCGCCAATCTCATAAAACCCGTCAAGATGACACAACTGATCAACACCATCTCGGGGATTAAAGACACCGCCCCCGCCGGGGAGTCCGGGCAGAACAAGAGTGAAAAACCCGGCAAGGAGTCTCGAATGGGTGATAAGTACAAAAAGATACTGATTGTTGAAGACAACGCCACCAGTATGCTCTTTGCCAGGGCAACACTCCATCAGATCCTGCCGAATGTCACGATCAAAGAGGCAGAAAACGGCGAAGAAGCCGTACAAATTGTCCGGGACGAAACCCCCGATCTCATTTTTATGGACATCCAGATGCCGAAAATGGATGGCTATCAGGCGGCCAAAGCAATCAGGGGATTTGACAAAGAGACAACGATCATTGCTTTGACGGCTGGGGTGATCAAGGAGGAGGAAGAGAGATGCAAAGCCGCCGGGATGAACGATTATCTGCCTAAACCGGTCACTGTAGACGAGATAGAGAAGGTCTTGTTTGAGAACCGGCCGGAGAATAAAAAAGAACGGGAAGTTGACAAACCAAGGGATAATGTCCCCCTCTTTGACAGAGAAAAGCTATTCAAAAGATTATCCGGTAAAGAGAGGATTGTCAACGAGACCTTGGAACTCTTTCAAACTGATATAACCCTGAAGATCCGGCAAATAGAGGCACTTGACCTCGAGAAAGAAAAAACCCAAACACTACGGGAGATCTTTCACTCGCTCAAGGGCCAGGCGGCAACCCTTTGTTTTGAAAGACTCGCGAAGGAAGCCGGAAGCCTTGAAAAACTGGCCGCTGAGAACAAGCGGGACTTAATCAAAGACCGGTTAGAGAACTTCTTGGTAATTTTAGAAGAAAGCCTGAAACTCATAAACGATCAGGTTTGATGTGAATATACAATTCAACAACAACGGACAGCATCCTCAGCAAAGGCAAGACGATCCTGGCCGCTGAGGACAGCGATGTCAGCATGAAGCTTGCAAAAGCAGTGCTCTCCAGATTCCCAGATGGTATCCAAATCACCGAGGCGAAAAACGGCGAGGAGGCCTAAAAGGCCTTTGAATGGCGTTTCCATTTGCCAATCAAGATAATAACACTCATAAAAAAAGGCGGGTTCACCGGCTCAACAATGGTGAACCCGCTTTTCATGATTCTTATTCACACGATGCTAAAGGCCCTGGCTGTCCTCTTCCAACGGGATGACATTCTCCGGAGACACAGCATGGGTTTTTTGGCCGGTTTTGTCCAGTCCAGTTCCTTTCTTTGAATTTCCTGTTCTCTTCTTTGAATTACCAAGAGCAGACTGTTTTGATTTATTCTGAGCCTGATAATGCTGTTTGCTGTTCCCTGCGTTTCGATAGGTTGTTGATCCACCTGAGGATCCGTCATTGCCTTTATCCGTTCCGTGCATGATGATGTTCAGCCTGGACACAATGTCGTTCAAGCTCTCAGCCTGGGCACTCATCTCTTCTGAGGAACTGGCCGTCTCCTCGGCATTGGCTGCATTCTGCTGAGTGACCTGTTCCATCTGTCCCACTGCCTCGTTGATCTGACTGATCCCCTTGGACTGCTCTTTGCTTGCCATGTTGATCTCGTCTATCAGCTTGCTCAGACTTGAGGACTGATCGTTAATCTCCACAAGCGCCTCTTGAACTTTCTGAGCAACTTCCACACCATTTTCTGAGAGCTTTATGTTCTTTTCAATGATATCGGTGGTATCCTGTGCCGCTTTGGCACTTCTCTGGGCCAGGTTTCTGACCTCTTCAGCTACAACGGCAAAACCGGCTCCGGCTTCTCCCGCTCTGGCGGCTTCAACCGCAGCATTAAGAGAGATGATATTGGTCTGGAAGGCGATATCGTCGATGACTTTGATGATCTTGGAGATTTCATCACTGGAGTCCTTGATATGCTGCATAGAGTTCATCATTTCCTGCATTTCCTCACGGCCTTTTGCTGACGCTTTGTCAGCGGCTTCCGACATTTCCGTGGCCTTTTTGGTGTTATCGGTGGTTTGTTGAATCATGGAGCTGGACTCATTCAACGTGGCGGACGTCTCCTCAAGCGAGGAGGCTTGCTCTGAGCTCCCTTCCACCAACTGCTGGCTAGCCGCTGAAAGCTGTTCAGAAGCTGACGCAATCTGTTCGGCACCATCCCCCAGTTCGTTGGTGACCTTACCGAGTGGCCCCACAATGCTGCGGACAATGAGATAAATCACAACAATAATGACGCCGACTGTAACAGCTCCAATGATTATGAGGAACAAAGAGAGTTCCTTGGATGCCGCTTCTATCTGTTCTTTTGGGGCAGTTACAACGACCACCCACTGCTTGCCGGTTCGGCCCAGTTCAAAGGGCACAAAGACACGGAAGACATGGGTTCCGGAGGTTTGGGAATAGTCAGAGATCGTGATGACTTCTCCGGATTCTGCAGTTTTCAAGGTTTCAGTCAATTCGCGACCTTCCATTTCAACCCCCAGTCTTTCCTGTTTGGGATGAGCAACATATTCACCGTTATCCGTGGCAATAGATACATAACCCGTTTCAAATAGATGGATATCCTTGACCATGTTGTAGAAATATTCATTGGTAAAGTCAACACCGACAACACCTATCACTTCGCCGTCTACAATAATGGGCTCAGCAATTGAGAACAACAACACTTCCCGGCCTTCTATCTCATATAAAAACGGATCGAGAATGGTTTCTTTGCCGGAGTTTTTAGCCTTAAGATAATAATCGCCGGCCCCCGGTTTGTCATAGTCAACCAGAGGGTTTAATTGAATGTTCCCGTTTGATCGATAGAAATAGGGGATATACCGTCCGGTCTCATCATGTCCTTCTGGTCTAAAGCCTACCTATGAGGTATGGAAACCCCATTCTCCTTTCGGTCTTTCCATTGTCTCTTTTTGGTCTAAAGCCTACCTATAAGAAACGAAAAATGAAAGACTACCATTAAAATATGAGCGGACAGCCTTTTTTGGGTTGACCGTTTTTGCTTTTTTAGATGCTATAATCTCTCGGGAAGTTATCGGGGTTGCAAACCGAGGTGTTCTGGATGAAACTGAAAGTGTACAAAAAGAAGAAATGCCTGTTGGCAACTCTCTATGAAGAAACAAAGCACAGTGATCCGCTCTTACACAACATGCGTTCTGCATATGTACCTGTTGAACTCGATTCAATCGAATCATATTTCATTGAAAAAGTGAATAACGGTTTTATCCTTGTCGTAGAAACCGATGTTGCCTACAAAGAACTATACATCGCCGGTCGTTTTTCAACCCGGAAAGAAGCTGAAAGTGCTGCCAAACTGATCCTATAACACAAACCTGTCCAAAAGCTCTTTTACCTTGTCTTCCGTTTCCTCAAACAAACAGGCCACTTTATCCAGTCGTTCAGATTCTCGCATCTCGACATAATTCTGGTTTGGGAATACGTTGGCCAATTCTTTGTAAAACCCATCATCTTTTCCAACTAAACCGTCAATGACTTTTTTTGGTGATTGAATCAACCGCTCGATTTCGTTGACAATGTTGTTGATACGTTCCGTATATTCCTCATTTATTGGAATTGATTTCTCTTGGTAAAAAGGGATGATTTTTTTCCAGGACTTTTCGCCGAAAATAGCCGTTTGCAACAGCCTTTCCTCAGCAAAATCCGATGAGCTTACAACCTCTATGATCGCTTTTACCGTGTCATCCTCCAGCGTTCGTTCATCAAAACCTGCCAACAGACAAACACGCAAGAATCGTGCAAGCGGAGGTTCCGGGTTAATACTAAACAGCTTGGAAATGAGTTCTTGAAGTGCTAATACCGGATCTTTATAATCGTTCCCGAAATAATCCATCAGATCTTCCAATTCATGGGGACGAACGTCAGACACCTTTTTAAACTGTAGCATTTTTCCAATAAAAGGAGAAATATTTGTCTTATCGCCGCCTTTGCGTTTTCGAGTCAACAAGTCTTTTTTAACCAGAGAATTTAGAGCACCAATGACAGAAGGGCGTGAAAGCTTTGTATTCTCAGACAACACATCGATCGTCTCGTTGTTGGACAGGCTGCCTGTGTTGATCAGATACAACATCAGCGTTTGTCCCTTCAGATCCAGCCCCAATTGGACCAAATACTCTAACGCCACACCTTTGACAAGAGCATGGATGACAGCCGGTACAACGATATCGGATGAAACTCTCCCCTCTGTGATTCTGGCACGAAACTCCTTACCTGTGCATTCAGGCGGTATATGGTAATACATGATCATCCCTTCTTTCGAGTAGTAAAAAAAACACACTTTTTATTATATCAGAATGTAAATAAAAGTATACCATAATTAAAAGGGCTTTTTTAGCGACTTGGTGGAACCGATTATTTGAAGAATTCCAGTATAATGATTCAAAGTTCAATTAGAAGGGGGATGTTATGGACAGAAGAAAGGAAATGCTTCAGGAGGGATTTTTGGAAAGATTGGCTTCAAGGGAGAAGACAGCTCTTTGGGCAATCACCGGAGCGGTGGTTGTATGTCTGCTGGATTTTATTGTGCCACTTCCGGTGTTTGTTTATGTTATCCTAAAACTGGTTCTTTCCATATAAACCCCCATCAAAAAGAGACGAAAAGTGACAAACATAGACACCCCCATAAAAAGATTCACACAACTAAGACTGAACGACAGGCTAAAACACATCATAAGCTCCTAAAGAAATGCTCTGGACCCCGAAAATCCCATCCTCCTAATATCTCTTTACATACAATATGCTATAATAAACCAACCAAAACCCCTTCAAGGGAGGACAAGAAATGAAACAAGTACCCGAAACAGTCAAACAAATCATCATCAACATGATCCACAACTACGAACAAA
>JAYEGQ010000310.1:0-7586 GCA_034659095.1 Thermotogota bacterium | reverse complement strand
AAAAAGCAGGATTTAATTAAAGACCGGTTAGAGAACTTTTTGATGCTTTTAAAGAAAAGTCTGAAACTCATAAACGATCAAAAATAATGAGAATGTTCAAACTCAACAGGCTTAAAAAGGTTCGGGATAAACAGACACCGATAGTCGCTATGACGGCAAAGGCATCGAAGGCAGACAAAGAAGCTTGCCTAAAAGCCGGCATGAATGACTTCATCACAAAGCCGGTTACTTTGAACCAACTAAAGGAAATGGTTAAAAAGTATTTAGTGTGAAGATAAGGGTGCCCCCCTTTCAAAACACAGCCGGTTCTGAGGAGTAGGCTTTTTAATTTGCCCGTTTAGGTGTAACTTAAGCTCATGATATGGTATAATAAGTTACACTGGAAATGCGGACGATAAGGGGGGCTTTGCACCGGACTGCGCATCTGTGACCTGCTGTCCATCCAATGGTCCCTTTTTCTGACTGACAAGGGCAAACTGCTCAAGACCGGCGCGGACATCATCGTCACGGAAAAGAAAAGCGGTTCAAACTCAACAAGTCTATCCGCAAAGCCCTGGAGTCGTTTTATGAGCATATCCAGGAGCCGGAGGCCGAGGACTTCATTTTTCTATCCAGGCAGGTAGATTCGGCCGGAAGGGTTACACCGATTTCTCGGGTGCAGGCTTGGCGCACCTTAAATAGGTATTCTGATGCCATTTTTTCCTATTGTGAAACCATTGCCTCAATATCCTTCCCATCCACAGCCAAAGAAACCTTCAATATTCTCATATATCCCTCAGACAACAATTCCTGAACATAGGCTTTATTCTCTATTTGTTTCATGGCGTCTTCTACGGCTTTTTGAGTTCCTTTCGCCTTAATCTCAATCACTGCACTGTAATCGGTTTTATTTTTCGCCTTTAACAAAAGATCGAATCTTCCTTTTCCAGATTCCCTGTTCGAAAGTATCCAATACCCGCCCGTCAAATGAGCAAACATGCCTAACAAAATCATATGATACGTATTTTCCAGTTCGCTTTTGATATCTGGAGTTTTGTAGCCAAAACTCCAGGGAGTTTCTTTGAAACTCCAATAATAACTCAAAGTCCCCATGACAAAATCCTTGAGTTCTTCACAAAATCGTTCTCCATCTCCACTGGTCAAAGATTCAGATAGATCATATAAGATATTCGGATCTTGAACACTTAACCATTCCAAGACGGTATCTTTGAAAAACACCATGACTTCTTCATTGGGGATTTTCAGCTTACACTCGTATTTACCAGATTTCAAAACTTTCGTTTCCGATTTTAAATATCCGCTAAACAAAAACAAGGCCCAGATGGCATTGGGCTTTGTTCTTAATTCCCTTAAGGCAGATGAATCATCGATGATCTTTTTGACGGACTCTCCAATAATAAGTCGTTCGATATCTTCCCGAAATCTTTCTTTTTCTTTCATGCTGGTGTTAATGATTTCTTGTATCAGATTATTCGATGAGGTGTTAATCCAGTAGGGCATTAAATCCTTAAACCTCAAATAATTCAACAAAGACCAGGGATTATAGACAACATGACCACCCATATTGTAACCGTTATACCAGCGCTTAATCTTCTCTCGATCTTCTGTACTTACATCAAATGCATTAAACAATGTTTCCACTTCAGATTCAGTAAACCCAAAATAAGTCGCATATTCTTCATTCATCACGGTGAATACGTTCAAATTATTTAAACCAGAAAAGATACTCTCTTTCGCTACTCTATAGATGCCTGTGAGAACCCCTTTAAACAGAAAAGAATTATCTTTCAAAGCCCCAGAAAGCAATCCTCTCATAAAATCAATCACATCATCGTAATAGCCATAGCTCCATCCACTTTGAATGGGTACATCGTATTCGTCAATAATGAGCATGACCGGTTGATTGTATGTCTTATATAAATATTCTGTCAGTTTAAAAAATCCCCGCTGATAATCTGCATCAGAAGCACTCCCATTCAAAATATCTGTATAATAGTGCCGCTCATAAGCATCTTCCAAAAGTGTTTTAAAAGCATCCTTATATTGATTGAACAAATCAGCAATTAACGATCTCAACTTATCGGAGGTCGTTTGCCAATTGTTGTTATTTACATCCTTAAAGGAAATAAAAAGGGTGGGATAACCATTTAAAGCCTCCATGGTCTCAGCGTCACCGGATACATCCAAGCCCTCAAACAGCTGGGAACTCTTCTTCCGGTTATCGAAAAAGTAAGACAGCATACTCATGTTCAGGGTTTTGCCAAAACGTCTGGGGCGGGTAATCAAAATGATATCAGAAGGGTCTCTGTAAACATCTCCGATCATTTGAGTGGTATCTACAAAATAATAATTATTTTGAATCAACTTCTCAAAATCACTAATCCCAATGGGCAGCCTTTTCATCACCATCACCTCTTAAAGAAATTATATCACGAAAAAACACGCCGAAAATGCCCTTGCTATCTATCCGCCCCCTCGCCATCCGGTGATTGAGACGGAAGCATTCGTCTCAATCCAAATCTTCCTGTTACCGCTATCGACTCCAACACTCGGTTACGAGCTGGCGGTTCGCCTTTATCGATAATTTTCCGTAGAAAAAGTCATAATGGCATCAGCGGATGCATTGAATAAGGTAAGGTAGAGTTGTTCGTTCTTTTTCCATTCACAAATGCCCTGCGCAGTTGCGGCAATATATTTTGAACCTTCTATGGGGTCTGCTGAATAACTCAGAGCTCTTACTAATAAAACTTTACAGAGTATTTTTGCCTGTCTAAGTGCAAGGTTTTTTAAGGAAATAAGCGAAAATCCTTGCAGATGATAATTCCCCCCTCCACCCCCTTTGATTTAACCGTGAAGTTTTGTCTTTTAAACTTCTAAGGAGTGTCCTACGAAACTCCAGCACTACTGGAGGAATTTTCGTTTTTCAGCAGGCCCTATATTAGCAGGAAAACAACTTTGTTCGATGAGACTTGTTTTCAATAGTCATTGTACTAAGAAATCTTGTAAACCATTATACATGATTTTTTGTCATTTATGTGCATATAACGCGAGAAAGTCTCTTTGACGGTTTATCAGGAGATGATTTCTATTGCGGGAGCCATGGAGTTTTTGCCGTAGGTAAAATACTCCATCCGCCCGTAAGTGAGATATTGCTTGATTTTCCGATTATGTCTTCGAAAATGACCTTTTTGCAGTGGAACCATTATATCGTAGCTTCTATAAGTTTCTCGGCCCCCATTGGGCATGCAGGATGTCTCTTTTGAGTGTTTACAGTATCACCTGGATATTTTTTTCCCTGTAAAAACCCAGAACTCTAAACTGTTCGGTAATCTCCTTCACTGATTCAAGCACGGCGCTGACTTTCTGATCATCCCTCTCTCCAAGAAAATCCAGAAAGAAAGCGTAGTTTCCCTTTTCATTGGGAACGGATTCGATACGTGTCAAGTTCAGCTGGGCCTTTGCAAATTTTTCCAACACGCTAAAGAGTGTTCCGGATTTATGAGCGGTAGAGAATACGATGGAACACTTATTCCCCTTTTCGACGTTTTCTTCTTTTGTCAAAATCAAAAAGCGGGTGCGGTTAATCTCATGGTCTTCGACGGATTCTTTGATGATTTGAAGGTTGTACAACTTGGCGGCCAAAACACTGGAAATGGCTGCTGCATTTGACAATCCCTTCTCGGAAAGCATCTTGGCTGCTCCCGCGGTATCGTAATAGTGAACGCCCTTTAGTTTATTTCTCGCCAAAAATCCTCTGCACTGAGCCAGAGCCTGAGGATGGGAGTATACTTCCCTGATTTCGCGGTGATCGGTGCCCTGATAGGTGACAAGACAATGATTGACGGGGATTTCGATTGCCCCGGAAACAAATAGTTTGGTATTAATCATCAGATCGTTGACCTGGCTGACGATTCCCCCCAGGGTATTTTCCACGGGAACGATCCCGTAATCATAAATCCCTTCCTTGACGCCTTCAAAGACGTCTGCGAATTCAACACAGGGTAATGGAATGTAGTTGCTGTTCCAAGATTTCGCGGCCACTTCACTGTATGCCCCATGTTCCCCCTGAAAGGCGATGATCTTTGTGTCCTTCTTTTGAAGCTCTTTGCTTTCTTGGATGATCTTTTGATACAGCATGACGAGAAAATCGCCATCCAAGAGATTTTGGGCGTTATCCCTAATCTTGTCTATTATTTGTTGCTCCCGATCTTTATCTTCTACTTCTGTCTTAAAACGCTTTGCCAGAAGGGCCTGTTCCATCCGGTCTGTTAGCAGCTTGATCAACTTGCCATCCAAGATGTCGATTTGCTTTCTGATATCCTCAAGATTCACGATAGATCACATCCTTAACGAATTTATCGAGTTGTCTTGCCTTGTTCATGATGGTTGCGAATTCTTCAGGTGTAAACTGCTGCTGAGCATCACTCTTGGCCTCAGCGGGGTTAATGTGTACCTCCACGATCAATCCGTCTGTTCCGGCAGAAATGGCGGCGTATATCATGGATTCGATCAATTCCTTTTTTCCTGTTCCGTGGGAAGGGTCTATAAAAACGGGAAGATGAGTTTGTGTTTTGATAGCGGGAACCATGCTCAGATCCAGTGTATTTCTGGTAAAGGTTTCGAAGGTTCGAATGCCCCTTTCACATAACATGACATTTGGGTTGCCCTCTGCCAAGATATATTCAGCACAGTTCAACCATTCGGCAAGAGTTGAATACATACCCCGCTTGAGCAAAATGGGCTTTTTTACACGGCCAACTTCTCTGAGCAAAGAGAAATTTTGCATATTTCTTGCGCCGATTTGGAGAACATCGGCATATTCACTGACCCATGTGACATCTCTGGGGTCCACAACCTCTGTTACAATGGGAAGCCCCGTCTCCTTTTTAGCCTTTTCCAGTATTTTAAGCCCTTCCAGTCCCAGGCCCTGAAAGGCGTAGGGAGAAGTTCTCGGCTTAAAGGCACCCCCGCGAAGCATATTGGCGCCCGCATTTTTAACTCCTATAGCCGTTTCAACAGTCTGTTTTTCAGATTCAACCGAACAAGGCCCGGCAATAACAATCAGATCCTGCCCAATTTTCAACTCTCCAATGTTGATAATGGTTTTATCGTTGGGTGTTTTCTTTTTTGCCAGTTTTAAATTCTCCATATAACTCCTTTCAAAGACTATCAATCAGAAAAGCGTTTACCCGTTTGTCTTCAAGCGATAACAAATTTGAAATGCGCAAGTGAACTACTCCCACTTAAAACTTTCAGTTTTTGAAGTGGGAGCTTCTTGCGTATAATAATGCTCTCCCCCTCTTCAAGATAGGCACTGAAAGGAAAGGAAATCTCGTTACCGATATGTTCTTTTAAACGCTCGTTTTTCTCGCTTTCAACATCAGATATGACCCAGCCACTGGATAAAGGCCTGAGATTCGTTGCATTATAAAGATAAACGAGTACAGCAAGAATCAATAGGAATATCAGGAAGCCGTAAAAAAAGCCCTCTTTCTCAATCACTTCACCACCATCTTTGTTGTCTATTATACAATACCAGAAAAACTGGTTAAAATGACACCGGAAAATTTTGATGCTTTTTTCATCAAGGACACTTAGTTTCCTCTAAACTCATCAAATCATGTTGTGATATAATAAAAGGGCAAGCGGTTTGTGCATCAATTCACTTAGGAGGATTCTTAATATGTTCAAGAAAGTGAAGTTGACAGCAAAATTGTTGATTCCGATCATCCTTGTTAGCGTCATAGGAATTGCAGCATTAATCTTTATCGCTGCTTCAAGGACGATGGCCGTCACATCTGATAAGGCCCATGAAATCGCTGAAGAAATGGGTTATCGTTACGCGAACAAAAGTGAGACCGTTTTTGAAAACGCCTTAAATACGGCTAGAGTGCTGGGAAAATCATTTGAATCGATAAAACAGCAGGAGGGACGCGAGTTGAGTTGAACTCACAACCAGAACCGTCCCTCCTGCTGCCGCGGAGAGAGTAAGGCCTTTGATGTTATTGTCTGTGATTATCATATGCCATATATGGATGGTCTTGAAACGGTTAAAATGATGCGGGAAAAGCTGGAACTCCTTCCCGAAAAGCTGCCGGTAATTCTGCTCCACTCATCAACGGATGACGCCGAACTGCAGGATAAATGTAAAGAGGTGGGTATTTATTTCAGACTCACCAAGCCGGTTAAACAGGATGAGCTTTTCAACTGTTTTGCAAATATTCAACAAGGTTCATTTGAAGAAGAGATAACCACAAAAGCAGAAGCAGATGAAAAAGAAATCATAGCCGAAAATATTGAGAAAGAATCTTATAAAATTCTCATTGCAGAGGATAATCCTAATAATATGCTCTTTGTCACTACACTTATAAAACAAATTATTCCCGAATCAGAGTTGATTGAAGCTGGAAATGGAAAAGAAGCGTTTGACAATATCTTAGATAAAAAACCGGATCTTGTTTTTATGGATGTGCAAATGCCTGAAATGGATGGGAATGAAGCCACTTCACAATTGCGTAAGCATGAAACTAAAGAAAAATTATCACATACAATTGTTGTAGGACTTACCGCCGGAGCCTTAAAACAGGAAAAGGACAAATCTTTAGAAAGCGGAATGGATGACTTTTTAACCAAACCGGTGGAAACCGATAAACTGAAAATGGTATTGAATAAATATTTAAAAAGTGAAGAGACACAAGGAGGTAATACACAGAAAGATAATGAGGATGCTGAAAATCCCTCAAAAAGCAGGAAAGAACATTTCGACAGAGAAGAACTTTTTGAAATGATAAGTCGTGATAGGAATATGCTGGATAAATTAATTTCATTTTTTATTAAAGACACAAAAAAAAGAATAAGCGATTTAGAAACATTATTGGAGAAAGATTCTTTTCAAGAGGCTGCAAAAATAGCTCACTCCATGAAGGGAGCATCTGCTAATATAAGATGTGATACTTTCTCAGATCTTGCAAAAAAAATAGAAAGCGAAATTCGTTCAGAAGATGGAAAAGCTGTACAATAGGGACGGTTCTGTTTGCTGATAGATGTGGCTCAGTATTCGGGTTTTTTCCGTTTATAATAGAAAATTAAAGCGTAATTTTGCTTTTAGATCATCGATTAAAGCTAAATCAGGTTTTTCTTCAAGAGCTAAAACGATTGACTCGGATTCTCCAATCCTGATACCACTAAATAAGACTCCACTGCCAATCTGTTTGCGATTTGTGATGAATCAGAAACAATAATCAATTTTTCATAATCTATCGCAGGTATTTCATATTTATTCAATTCAAACATGAAATCAGTCTTATTCATCTCAGCAAGTTCTGCTGCTTTACCCATTGACAATTTATGCATTTTATAGAGTTCTATTGCAGTATAGAATTTCATCTTCTTTATGAAGTTGGATTTCGTTTCATTTAGGGTGTAGAGTATTTCCTCTGGTACTTTAGAGTTAAATCGGTTGTTTTCATTCAAAGCCTCCTTATTTATCTTTTTATTCATTTCTTATCTCAAAATTCTACCATTTTTTTGATCTTTCTGTAAACCGTTTCACAAAAAAAGATATAACAAAACCAAAAACTCCTTCC
>JAYEGQ010000309.1:0-7658 GCA_034659095.1 Thermotogota bacterium | reverse complement strand
TCTGAGTTTTTTGAAAAGCTCAGGGGATTACATCTGTTTTTGTTTGAAAAAGTTTAAATCCTATGATTTTTTGCTTTTTGAGGGATTTCCCCTTTTTTGGAAATGGCTGTTTTTTCGGTGGAATCATTATATAACATCGTTTTTATTTTTCCAAACTCTGTTTTTTTAACTGAGAAGTATTTAGGGCGTTTTATTTATGAATAGCGTTAAATTTCATTTGTTTTTTAAGAATATCTTGTTGTTTGAGAAAAGGTTTTCTCAAATAGTTTTTTTTAAATTCGAATCAGAAAAAATAGAAGTTTTATTAAAAAGTAGAAGTAATTAGAAAGGGCTATCCTCTTTTATGATTGTAAAGCTCCTTCACCTGGGGATCGTTTTCATACCGTTTGTACATGAGGTAGGCAATGAAGACGTTGATGCCGTAAAAGACACCACTGATGATGAACAAAGTGGTGTAACCTTCAATGCTGGCTCCAACGATATACCCAAAAAGCATAGCTGCAACCGCTCTTACTGAATTGTTTAGAAGAGAATTCAGACCGGCAATAGTGGAAATCTTGTCTCTGGGAACGTAAGAGTTAATGATGGTGTTGATGATAGGATTCCCGCTGTTCATCAGGACAAAACGCATGGCGTAGACGATGATAAAAAGAATGGGGTTTCTGATGAATGCCATTGAAAAAATCAGTGGAACAACTAACGTTTGAGTAATCAATTTAAATCGTAAAGGACCATAATGTACACCAAGCCGATGGGTGAACATATTGCTGACGGCTGTACCCATTTGGGCAATAGCCAATGCAACACCGATCCCAAAGGTGGACATGTTAAACAGGTCTTTGAAAATGAGATTTCCAAAGTGGATGAATAAACCGGCTCCAAAGCCAATAGTTACAGTAGTCAAAAAATGGAAGATAATGATAACTTTTTGCTCTTTGTTGAAATGGGATATATCAAAGATGGAACGGATGGAACCACCGATAAATTTATCTTGGATACCCAATAATGGTAAAAGTCCAAAAAAATAACCGAAAACGGCAAAAAACAAGGCGTTTTGAAGTCCCAACCAGCTGCCCAGGACACCACCCAGGAAATTTCCTAAAACGCCTACACCCATCATGATTCCAAAATTTAACCCCACAACTTGTGCCCGATTTTTCGGCTTGGTGATATCAATGACCATGGCCTGGACAACTGTAAAACTTACAACCATAAAACCGCCTTTGATAAATGAAAACAACAGAATCAGGTTGAGATTATTAGTCAGAATCATGGCAAGGTTTGCCAAGGGGAAGAAGATCAATGAGGCGATGAGCATTCTTTTTCGGCCCAAAATATCGGCAAAGATACTGACACCCAAACCTAAGAGCGCAGCTCCCCAAAGGGAAGCGGACATAATATTTCCCACATCCGCATTTGTAAAACCAATTTCCCGAAAGAAAAGATTCATGTCTGTTCGGATGATAGATTGCATGGTGACGGTTATGGCGGTATATAGATAAAGTAATTTAACTTGCACGAAGAGCCCCCTTAAACAACTTCGGATTACTAACTATTTATATCATACCATATCAAAAACACAAGTGCAAGTCAATTAATTCCAACCGTATTTTCCTTGGAATTCTACAAAACGAACACTTTCCAGGATTTCTTTCTTCAGATGATTTTCTTTGTTTTTTGTGATTTTATAAAGGTTTTGAATCATGGGAGGACCAACCGGGATAATCATGATCCCGTTGACAGCCAGTTGATTGATGTGGGTATCTGGAATCTCCGAAGCTGCAGATGTACATAGAATTCGATCATAAGGAGCATATTCCTCCCATCCTTCAGAACCGTCTCCTATCTTAAAATAACAGTTAAAATATCCAAGTTGCCGGAGTCTTTCCTGAGCCTGTAAAGAAAGTGCTTCATACAACTCAACACTGTAAACTTCATCTGCAAATTCCGCCAAAAGGCTTGTCTGATAACCGCTGCCAGTACCGATTTCCAAAACCTTCTCTTCACCGGAAAGATCCAACCAGTAAGTCATAGACGCAACAAGGGAAGGTTGTGAAATAGTTTGACCACATCCGATGGGTAACGGGCGGTCTTCATCGGCGTATTTTCTTTGGTAATCATCAAGAAAACAGCTTCTGTCCATAGTTTTTTGAAAGGCACGTATTTCTTTTAGAGTTACCCCATAATGATCACCTCAAATATATGGTATCATTGAGGGAATAAAAAAACAACCCGCTTTCAATGAATTGAAAGCGGGTTGTTCTAAAAAAGATTCTTTACCAACGGCCTCGTCCGAAACCGCCTCCGCGGCCTCTACGGGAAAGTCCTCTACCCATTCCGCGTCCGAAACCACGACCAAGGCCTCTACCGTATCCGATTCCCGGAGCATCGTATCGTTGATTTTCTGAGATTGCTTCTTGTGTATTTGTTGTATTTGTGTTTTGTTCATTAACGTCCGCTCCGGCGCATCTTCCAAGGCCTCTACCGGTCATTGGACCTTCACCATTGGGTCCTCTTCTGTCAAATCCCGGCATAATTAGCACCTCCTCGTATCTATATGTTTTCTACATATATATGATAGCATATTTTTCCGATTATTTCAAGAGATAGAATAAATTACCCAACCATTCATGAAAAGCTGAGGAAAATGTATCTAAAGAGCCACTACTTGGCAGGAAAGATGAGAAACTCATAGGGACATTTTCTACACGATAATCACCCGGATAAGGGATGAGGTTTAAGTTGGTTCTCTCTTTTTCCTCAATGATCCTTTGAAAAGTTCGATAAGAGCGTGGCATATGTAAGGCAGAGGTGACTAAAATGATGTTTTTAACAGTATCATCAATCATATTAAGTGAATAAACCACATTTTCCCATGTGGTTTTTGATTGCTGTTCAATCCTTATCTGTTCGGATGGAACGCCCCAACTTTCCAAGACCCTACTCATAACTTCAGAAATGGATTTTCCCGGTTGATCGTAAACGTTTCCTCCGGCAATGATTATCTCGGAACCGAACTTTTCATAGAGTTGAAAGGCTCTATATAAACGCATCATGGAATGCGGACCGATTTGATCGTACATTTCACCACCTGATTCTAATCCACGAATGACTCCCCCACTAAAAACTACTATAACGGATTCTTCTTTTGTGAAATCAGATAACTCAGTTTCAGAATATTGGTATTCATAAGGTCGAACCAACAGATTAATAGACAGATCAGTGGAAACAAAATAAAACCCACATGCAAAAGCAAGAAATAGGTAGAATAACTTCTTGTGTTTTTTTAAAAGAAAAATTAAAGCCAGAATTAGAAAAATAGTGATAAAAAGTCCTGGTAATTCCAGAAAAGACGATACTAATTTTTGTAAATAAATCAAAATTCACTCCCCCTCTATGTTATACTTGATTCAGTTTGAAAAGGCGTTTAGATAATCCATTATACATGTTTTAATAAGAAAAGAGAGGCAAAAAATGCATGAGAAATTTATTTGTTTTTTAAGTCGGAACAAAAAAGGGTTTTTGTTGTTGTTTATAACCATCAACATCATTTCATTGATTGGCTTATTGAGAATAACAATCAACACCGATTTTGCGCTTTTTATGCCAAAGAACTCGCAGGCTTTAAAAGAATATGAGGAAATGATTGAGACATTCGGCAGTTCACAGCAATTTCTTTTTCTTGTCAAATCGAATCAGGATAATGATGTTGAATCATTACAAGAGTTGTTCAATATTCAGCAATCATTAACGGAAATTGAAGGGGTAAAACTGGTTAATGGACCTGTTCCTGCAGTTATTCCAGCCGGGATGGGTGTTCAAAAGGTTCAAAAAATTGATGAATCCAATAGTAGTCAAATCATTGAATACATATCGAAGCTGGGAAGCATGCAGTCATTTTATGAAAAAGAAGAGAATTATTACGGTCTATTTACAATCCTTCCTGATGAAATTTTTTTAAATTCCGTTGCTGAAAAAGCAGTTCAAATTATTGAAAAAACGGGGTTGGAATACTATAAAAGTGGGGAATATTATCTTCAGTCTTCAATTTTTAAATATATCCTGAGAATTTTGTTGATCATACCGCCTTTTGCCATTTTCTTTTTGTTGTTGGTATTTAGCTGGAAACTTGGTGATATCAAAAGCACATATCTTTCACTTCTGCCTGCCGGTATTGGGGCTTTATGGAGCATGGGGTTTTTAGGGTGGTTATCTCTTGATTTATCGGTTATAACCGTTTTAACTCCTGTTTTTACAATTGTGATGGGAAGTGCTGACGGATTACATTTTATGTCGCATTTGAAGGATGAAATGAAGTCAGGCAAAGATAAAAAGACAGCTCTTGCCCTGACACTTGAAAAAGTAGGCTGGCCAATGATCCTGACCACTTTGACTACCGCAGCCGGTTTTTTGTCCCTTTTGGTCATTCAATCAGAACCCATGAGACAATTGGCTTTTGCAGCCAGTATTGGTATCAGTCTGGCCGGGATTGCAACATGGGTTTTTCTGCCTTTGATTTGTCTGCTTTTTGGAACAGTTAAACAAAACAATCAAGCACGAAAAGAAACGGATGATCTTATCACAAGATCTCTGAAAAAATCCATGGGCAAAGGTTCAATTCTCATCACTATCATCATTTTTATTGCCTTTATTCCCGGTTTGTTTTTGATCAAAACAGATCTGAATATGATCAATCTCTATAAACCAAGTACAGAGATTAGAAAAAATATGGCAAAGATTGAAGCGGTAACCGGAGGAACTATCCCCATATTTATTGAATTCGTTACACAAAATGACCCATTGGATCCTGACGTTGCTAAAGAAGTCCTAGCACTGGAAGAGCATCTAAAATCATCAGATACTGTTTCCAAAACTTTTTCTGTTTATGAAATTTTCTCAACCATAAATCAAGTGATTTTTGGTTCACAGAAGTCAGAATATCCTCAGAATAAAGCTCAGATCAATCTCATGATTACTTTAATGCAATCCAACCAACCGGAACAAATCAACAACACCCTTAAAAGAAACGAAGGTGTTGGGAGAATCGTGGTTTTTCCTAAAAATCTAAATAATCACACCCTTTCTTTTATTGAAAAAGCACTTGAGATATATTCTTCAGATGTGATTCAATTCAAGGCTCTGGGGATGCCCTTCATTATGAAAGAGATGAATGACAGAATTATTCCGGATCAGGTGAGTTCCATTCTTCTGGCCATCGGTTTGGTCTTTATATTAATGGTAATCACACTAAGGAAAATCAAGCTGGCGCTTATTGGTATTGTTCCCCTTGGTGTAACACTTATTGCTCTTTTTGGTTTTATGGGTTATACTGGCATAGAATTAAGTATTGTCACCTGTACCATGGCTAGTATCACCATTGGGGTTGGTATTGACTATTCCATTCACTTAACGTCTCTCTTCAAGTACTATTACTATGATAAAAAGGCAAATAACGCTGCTGATTTGGCATTTGAGTATGTGCAAAAACCTGTCATCGCCAATGCACTTGGATTAGCTTTGGGGCTTTCATCACTCTTGTTTTCCCCTTTACAATTTCATACCTATTTGTCCATGTTGATGTGGGTAACGATGATCATCAGTTCTTTTGTATCGTTGACTTTTTTACCTACACTTTTAAAAAGAGTTTTTAGATAAACAAATCAAATCATTCAAGGAATATCTTAAAACTCCGATAATACTCTGAGTAAGAAATTAGCAAAGGGATGATAATATGTCAGATATGAGCATTTTTTCTATATTAAATACAGGGGTTCTCGGGACGTACACAGCCAAGTTGGCCATGAGTGTTACAGCGCATAATATCTCAAATACAAACACACCAGGGTATTCCAGACAGAGACCAATGATTGTTTCAACAGCTCCCATGGCTTATTCATCGTTGAGCCAATCAAACGCTAATCTGACTTTGGGAACAGGTTCTATGGTAAAAAGGGTGGAACGGGTGCGAGACCAGTTTCTCGACACGCAATTCCGGGTCATCAAAGAAAATCACAGTTTTTGGGATAACATGTCTTCAAATCTCCATTATATGGAACAATTACTAAACGAACCTGCTGAGAACGGCTTCAGAGGGTATTTTGACAAGATGTGGTTTTCCTTCCAGGAAGTTATGAGTAACCCCACAAACGAGGCCAGCATACAAAGTGTCAAAAGTGAAGTCAATAATTTTGTTTCCACCTTCCAGGACCTTTACGGCCGTTTTGAAGAGCTGAGATCGAATTTAAATAATGACATCAAAGATACCGTTAACCAGATTAACACTATTACAGCCCAAATAGGAAACGTTAATTCCCAGATTCGTCAATCTTTAATTGCCGGCTCAGAACCAAATGACATATTAGACGAGAGGGACAAATTATTGGATGAGTTGAATAAATACGCCAATACGACGGTTAAAAAAGGTGAAATGGGTCACCTGGAAATATATATCGGGCAGCAAGTGGTGGTTCACGGAGATCATGTCACTGAGATTAAGGCGACTGTTCGTCCCGAGACCTTAAACACCTATGATTTGTTTGTCAGAAGTACGAAAATTGACGTACAAAAAGGAAAACTGGGAGCCATGTTGGAACTGCGGGACCAAACCATTCCAGCCTATTTAGACAAATACGATGAAATGGCTCTGATGATGGCGGATAAATTGAATCTGATTCATCAGGCCGGCTATGACAAGTCCGGAAAAATTTCAGGGATTAACCTGTTTAAAGAAATGGAGCAGTTGAGGAGCACCCTGCCAAATGTCTTTAGAATGTCCGGTACCAACCCCATTTTAAATGGTCCTATTCATATGGCTACCTCTGAGATTTCCACAAACCCTTCCGGAACTTCGTTGGGGCTTAGCGGGAATATCTCCTTTGTGGATTTGAATAATTACCTCTTTGACAAAGCCATCAGTACCGATACCTTTGCCACTAATAAAAAGTTTGAAGAAGTCATCGAATCCTTGAACGATTTGGGGCTTTATTCAACTTTTGCAAAGAACCTAACTGTTGACGATGCTAATTCGGTGATTAGCCTTGATGATTTTGCCACTTATGATGGAGATGCTTCAATCTTCTACAGAACAACAGAGGAATACACCAGTGCAGATGACGGGATCATTAAGATCACAGACTTAATCGATATCGATGGAGATGGACAGTATCTGAGTCAAGATATTGAGATATTTGATGATGGGGGTAATCAATATGAGGATTTTACCTATGAGATATCTACAGGTGTGTTGACTGTTCAAGATCTCCCGGATACTTTTAATGGGAATTTGATTGTGAACAGGTGGAAGCAAGAAGAGATATTGGTCGAGGATGGGGGAATCGGATTTTCTGGAATAACGAATAAATTTAAATTAAACGAGAAAGAGATTGATGCCTATTATGGCGGTATCAACACACTTGAAATCGTTGATAATACTTATAATGGTCCTGGAGAATTGTATTATATTCTCGAAGAAGATGTTACAGCAGATTTTACATCAGGAGAAGGTAAAATTGTAGTTGATGGTAAGTTTATTGATATCAATAATGATGGGCACATTGATTTAGACGATTTGAGGATTCAAGCGGATGGTGCTGTTGATATTGAAAATTATACAGTTGAATATGATGCTGAGAACAATGAAACAACCATCACTAGTGATG
>JAYEGQ010000308.1:0-7664 GCA_034659095.1 Thermotogota bacterium | reverse complement strand
CGGCGGGGGGGGTCTAAACACTATAACGGGAACATCACTGTTAATGGCATTCTCCGAATAACCCCCTCCGCCCTCCTACGGGGGCACCTCCCCCAAGGGAGGAATTTTCGTTTTTCAGCAAGCCCTATTTAGGTGAAGATAAGAAAAAACTCTCCATTACTATGGATTACGGCCATCTTTTATACACCGGGGAATCATTGGAATCCTTTTACACACAGTACGCTTCTCAGATTTATGAAATTCACTTTCACGGAGCCAATAAAGAAAAAGCGCATATTTATCCCAATAACCTCCATTCCCGGAAAATTATACCAAGTAAAAAGCTAAAGATGTTATAAAGAGAAGCATAAAGAAGAAAAAGAGCTTGACAAACGGCCCAAACAATGGTATAATTATACCAATGACAGAAGGGTGGGGTCAAGATGTCGATTGTCAAGCTGAAAAACAAAAAGAACGGTGTCACCTATGTATACGAATCCGAAGGGTATTGGGACAAGGAAAAACAACAGGCAAGAAACAAAAGGAAATGTATCGGGAAGCTGGACCCTGAAACCGGAGAGATCATCTATAATCAGCGCTATCATGAAGAGCTCGAAAAAGCCGCTGAAAAGAAAAGAGGGCCAAAACCATCTCCCCGTCATACCAGACTTTTTTGTGGAGCCACGGCCTTGTTTGATCACATCGTAAAAGCATTGGGAACCGATGTGCATTTAAAAAGGTGTTTTCCCGAAACCTATGAGCAGCTATTATCCATTGCGTATTACCTGATCCTGGAGGAAAAAAGTCCCATGAGCCGTTTTGAAAGATGGGCCCGGATCCATAAACATCCATACGGTAAAGCCATTCCTTCTCAGAGAAGCAGTGAATTATTTTTATCCATTGATGAGGACGCCAAGCAACGCTTCTTCGATTTACGCAGTCAGTTGATTGGGGAAAAGGAATACCTTTTCTATGATACGACCTCAGTTTCCTCTTTCTCTGAACAGATCCCGCAGGTGAAGTACGGCAAGAACAAAGATCATGATCCGCTGGCGCAAATCAATCTGGCGTTGTTATTCGGAGATCAGTCAAGACAGCCCATATGCTATCGTAAGTTAGCGGGAAACATACCGGATGTGAAAACGATTCAGAAACTACTGCGTGATTTGGATTATTTGCATCTACCAAAGGTGAAGCTGATCATGGACCGGGGTTTTTACAGTCAGGAAAATGTGAATAATCTTTACCGATACCATTATAAATTTCTCATGGCCACCAGGATCTCACTGAAATTTGTCCGAGCCCATCTGGATCCAATTCGTGATGAGATGGTGGCCCGGCAATATTATAGTTCAAGACACAAGTTGTATGTGAGGAGCTTTAAGATGGACTGGGACTATACACACACCAAACCCCGAAGTGGACAGAGGGTTCAAGAGAAACGACGCATGTATCTTCATTTATACTACGACGAACAAAGGGCGACGGATAAGAAGGTCCGTTTGAACGAACGACTGGACATTTATGAGGAAGAGCTCCTTTCGGGGCGACTCAACAAGAAACATGAAAATGCGTATAAGCAGTTTTTTAAGATCAGCCAAACACCGGTCAGGGGAAAAAAGGTTGTTGCTGATGAAGCAGCCATTCAGAAAAGTCTCAGAAACAGCGGGTACTTTGCTTTGATCAGTAATGGGATTTCAGACCCGTTTGAGGCTATTGATGTCTATCGTTCAAAGGACATGATTGAAAAGGCTTACAATGATCTCAAAAGTCGTTTGAGTCTTCGCAGGACATCGGTTTCCTCGGAAGAAGGGTTGGAGGGGAAGCTTTTTGTTCAATTTGTGGCGTTGATCATAGTTTCCTACATCAAAAAGCAGATGGATGAAAAGGGACTATTCAAAAAGTATACCATTCAGGAGGTGTTGGATGAGCTGGATGTGATTGAATGTTTTCAGCAGCCTGGCTCCAGAGAGTTTCTCGGTGAGGTGACCGCCAAGCAGAAAAAGCTCTTTGAGGATTTGGGGTTTGATTCCATTCTTTCATAGGTATAATTTTTCGGGAATCCGGGGTGTAACAAACCGGGAAAACGGTGTTTTTGTAATGGTTATCGACATATAAACGATGAAGCTTGTTCAATATCATCCGAATTTCGAAGTGGTAGTGAGTAGGTAATAAGAATAGTCGTTTATAGTTCTGTTCAGAAGATTCGACTTCCTAAGGATGAAAAAGATTATTATTAGCTTCATTATTAGACAATAAAGTCTTTTTTGGGTTCCTGAAGTAAAAGTTTGAAAGTTAAGATGCTATAATATTCTAAGATTATTTGAAAAAAATCATTGTGTGGTTAAAAATGGAAAAAAGTGAATTTCTCGATGCCATAGAAAAATTTGGTCAATCTCTTTCAGATTATGCTCAAAAAGCAAAAAAGGATCTTGATTCAGTAGAAGAAACCGATTTGAATGAGCTTTCCGAAAAGGTCATGAAGCCTATTCTTTTAATCGATTATAAGTCCTTATTTACAAGCTTTAAGAAAAAATGTGGAGTGGGAAAAAA
This sequence comes from Thermotogota bacterium, assembly GCA_034659095.1. Classification (GTDB taxonomy): domain Bacteria; phylum Thermotogota; class Thermotogae; order MWEM01; family MWEM01; genus JASUTC01. Next base: position 5,132 of record JAYEGQ010000308.1, on the reverse strand, counting down.
TCGGTTATAGCTTGACGTTTACTGCTGAGGCAGATAAGCAGAGTAAAAAGGTATTGGATGACACACTAAAACGCTTGCGAAAGAAGGATGAATTTTAGTTTTTTGGGAAAGTGAATACCAAAAATAGAAAGATATAGTAGTTGTCTTTTTATAAATCGGTCAAAATGCCGATAATTTTGTGGTGTATAATTAAATTGACCTTTTGTTTTACGATTAACAAGTTGCAGATAGAGGTGATCCGATGAAAACAGTTGCCTTTTTGATTATAACTTTAATAGTAATTTTTCTTATAACCGGTTGTGCGATTTTCAACCTGCCTTTTTTTGGGGCTAGTGGAGATAAGGATTTAGAAGATTATTGTAAACTCTCTTTTTTAGACCCCAACACAAAGAAACCATTCACTTCACCCATCACTTTTCCGGCTTCGGTTGTTATTAAATACGAATATGACGGGTATTATCCTGTGGAGGATCTGAAGATGGATGTTGTGCAGGTCATAAATGATAGAAATTGGTTAAGCGTTGAAAACCTGAATCCCACTTCAGCCATGGTGAATTTCGTGAATGAGGAGTCCGCTGGTGACTTCCTTGTTCAAACAGAGATGCGGACAATCAGTAAAGATACTGTCAATGCAAGCAAACTACTTCATATTGTGGATCCCTCACCGGCTACGATAACTGAATTTGAGTTTTACTTAACGGAGAATTCTACCCTTATTCCAAATTATCAAAATGATGCCTTTTTATGGATGAAAATAAAAGATGATGAGTCCATGCTCTTTTCAAAATCAATTTTAGCTTCCTTTGTTGGAAAATCAAAATTATTTATTAACGGTAGAGATATGAGTACTTCAGGATTTCCGCCTGAATCGGCAATCGTCAGTGATGATGGTAAGCAGATCATTTGTATTGCAAAGCTGAATATTCCTGAAATGAATCAGGTTTTGCAAACACCCATCATTTTAGAAGGGGAAAATCAATTTAGATTTGTCTTTGAGGGATTCAATGCTGACGGATCTGGTTTTATCGAAAAGGATTTAATGCTTACAGCCGCATATACCGATAATACACCACCGGAAATCATCGACTATGATTATGTGGATGCAGGACCGGGGATTGGCTATATGGATTTTTCTGTAACGGATGAGTTTTCGCTGTATCTTGAAGTAAAAGATAAGGGAGATATGTTTGATACCTTTGATCCCTCTGGATTAGATTCACTAACCTGGAAAGTTTCCGGAGAAAATCAACCCCCACTTTCGGATACCATTGATTTGAGCTATTTGGATAAAGATGCTCTTTATCAGGAATTCATCCCAATAAGAATTCGATCCGCTAATTTCCCCAGTGGTATTTATCGTTTATTGGTTACCGTTGAGGATCGTAAGGGAAATAAGACTACATTTGGTCCAAAAACCTTTAGTTATAACGTGACTTCTTGGAAAGAAGCAGATGTGAAAGTGGAGAAAATTGCAGGAGATATGGGAGCCTTATTCACTTATTTTGCCGGGGAGACTCTGCGATTTAGCATTGATTCGGATTTGACATTTGATTCAGAAGATTGGTCTATTATTCCCGATGTGGGAACGGACTTTACTACGGCTAACGAGAACAACACGATGATAGGTGGAGCGGTTTATAGAAATATCAAATACGGTGATTATGTGGTCTACGTTGAGGCTAAAAAGGATGGTATTCCCTATTACGGGGAAATATCATTTAGTGTTGAACCATCGCAAACTTATGTCAACCAACCGGTTATTACTTATAAAGTGGAATCATCTTCCGAACCCTCAAAATTATTTGAAGTTGTAGTGGACAGTTTGATTGATTTACCAGCTGACCCGTATGACACATTAAAGAAGAAAAAGATTGTCTACACAAAAGACGGTCATCCGGAGCCAGCTAAGGTGGATATATTTGCTTATGAATACTCGGACAGCAAACAACAGACATTTAAGGCAATGGTTTTAACCAGTAGCGGCTCACCTATCATTTTGAATAATTACGATAGAGTAGAGTTAGTACTGACAGCGGAGGATATTCGAGGCAATGTTTCCGAAAAACCCTTCTTTTTCTCCAATGAATGAGGTGGTTTAAATGATGTTAAGGAGAACTTTTTTATTAATATTAATTAGTGTTTTAATATTTTTGGCAGTTGGTTGTACATTTTTAACAGACTGGCTCTATCCACCAATTCCGGATAGGCCAAAGATGTCTTTGTCGGTTGAGCCAAAGCCCTCCTACATTGGAGAGGAATTTGAAGTGTCTGTCTCTACAAAGCCTTCGGGAACCCTTAGTTTTATAAAAGTAGTGTTGGTGGATGAGATCAACAACCAGGAAATCGAAATGCAAATGGAGAATACAAATAGGGCATCCTTTTCCTTCACGGTGCCCTCCTCATCCTTTAAAATATATACCGAAAGTCCGTTTCAAAAGATAGAGAAAGAGAATGCCGTTTGGTTGCCATCAAAGAGCACTTCTTATTATATTCAGGATTATTCTCCGCCAAATGTCATTGTCAATGCACAACGTGTATCCCTTTCTTCCAACGAATACGACTTAATTCTAAACGTACAGGAAAGAGAATCAAATATACAGAGTGTTTATTATGAAATAAACGGCCAAAGACAATATCTTCAGGCACTAAAAGGAGAGATTACAACCAGTGTCACTTTACCTATTGGTAATCATATGATCAAGGGTTATGCATCAAATGATTCGAACCTGACAGGCTCATCCTCAAGGTTTTATTTGAATGTGACCCCTCCAAGGGTAGATTCCAAACCAACCATCACATTGGAGACGGTATCGCCTGTTGAGGTTTTTGATGGCGAAATGATTTATTTAACTGCTCAAATTGAAGATCCAAAATCTTATTTGGATAGTGTTGAAATTCTCTCAAACAAAGGTTGGAGCAGGCGATTTAATTTTGACCCCCTTCAGGAGAATTATTATTTGAATTATCTGATCAAAGTTGAAGAGGATCAGGTCATTAAAGTAAAAGCAGTCAATGGCAATAATATTAGTGAGTCCAAAGAAGTTGAGATTATTAAAAAGGACCACAAGGTTCCGGATGTTGAGTTGACTGTCATTCCCTCTGAAGATAAACTTGAAATGGGCACAAAAATGGAGCTCAACTTCACCGCTTCAGCCAATGATGGAGAGACATTGACGAATATCTTTGTCCTCGTCAATGGGTCTACTTATCAGTCATTTATGGCGAATAACAGTGAAACATATACCGGTAAAGTGAATTATTGTCTCATGAATGGTGAAAATATTTTTACCGTAATCGCTCAAGATACACAAGATGCAAGGGGAAGCAGTGATCCGATTATGATTGAAGGCGAAAAGATTGACAGAGATCCCCCTTTAATCATGATGCTTCTTCCAAGTGTCGCTTACAAAGGTGTAGATGTTGAACTCCCCTTTACTGTTGAAGATTATGATTCTGGTATTGAAGGGAAACCCATTATCAAAAATGAAGAAGAAGTCTTAAATGCCAATACATTTGATGACTATTATTACATTGCAGACTGGACACCTCAGGCGACAGGAACTTATTTGTTTACTGTCGAAGCAAAAGATACAGTGGGAAATGAAGCTTCCGCAACAAAATCAGTAAGAGTAAAAGATCCCACGGGTATTGTTCGGCCAACAATCGGTGAACTGGCAGTAACACCTGATCCTATTACACTTGGAGCCAGTGCAAATGTCTCTATTTCAGTCATACCACCAGCCAACGATCTGACAATTAGCCCTATTGTACAACTGTATGTATCTACACCTGGGGGAAATCAATCGGGTCTTACTAATGTTCAGGAAAACGGGAATATTTATCAAGCATCCTACAGTCCGGAAATGAAAGGGACACATATCGCTCAAGCCATCGTACAATGGGATGAATATCAATATACAAAGACCTATAATTTCGAAGTCCTCTCCCCCGATCCAACACTCACTTTCACAGTGGAGCCTTCGCAGACGTATATCGGTGATGAAGTAAAAATAAAACTCCAGACGGACACATCCAACCCATATGCTTCCGTAACAGTGATTGAGATGAGTGTGGATGATGATCCTTTACAATGGACTATAACGGTTAACAATGATCAAAAATTATACACGGCAGAAAAGTCAACCTTGAATCTTGGAGCAGGACAACACATCGTAAAGGTCAGAATCAGAGATTCATTCGGGAATGAATCTTTGAAAACCAAGCAGTTTAATTTGATAGAACCGACGTTGAATATCAATTCGGTTAATCTTATCCCGAAGGATGGGGTTTTAAACACAGTTTATAGAGATAGTTATTTTGAAGTTCTAATCGATCGTACTATCCCTGAAAACATAGAAGTGAACGGAACACTTCAAGTAACTGGACATGGTAATGATAAATCCTTCACACTTGAATCATCAGGGAATTATAGATATATCACTCCAGATTGGCAGCCTTTAGATCAAGGTGAATATACTGTAAGCATTTTAATGGATGCAATTGTCAATACGGATATCTATGATGATGAATATTCTGCAACAGTTACTGTTTATCCTCCTGAGATTGGGAAACCCCTATTAAGGATGAGAGATGATTCAAATACATTAGTATATGGGGAAGGGTTTGATTTTGAATTGATCTTTAACGACCCTAATAAAACTAACAATATGACCGTTCAAATGTATCTTGTTGATGAGAGTTTTAATAAAGTACAGGAAGTGGATCCAATAACAGCTTCTAAAGTTGATGATGTGACCTTTGTGTCCGATGAACCTTTTAAACTTTATCGCCCTTTAACATTTAGAGGTGCTGCGAAGATAACAGTTATAGATAATGCCGGTGAATATGATATGCCCATTGTTTATTCAACCAATACTTATACAATGGCAACACCAACTTTGTTTGTTAATTTGGATGAGTCAAAGGAGTACTATTGTAATTTATTCAATTCTTTAAATCTTGAGGTTACAGTACCCGGTACAATGAACATACAAGTTCCAATCATCAAGATGAACGGAACCGTTTTAAATGCTAATCCTTATGAAACATCTGGAAATATTTATAGATATCGAATCAAACCAACAACAATCGATGATATGCCAATTGAAATTGAACTCTATGAGGTTTCTGAT
>JAYEGQ010000307.1:0-1505 GCA_034659095.1 Thermotogota bacterium | reverse complement strand
CGAACTTACTGTATATATAGATGCCAGGATTTTAGCAGAATATAAGGATGTTCTTCACCGACCAAAGTTTAAGTTCAATAAGGACCATATTGGTATATTGCTTGATTTTATAAAGCAATACGGCCAATTTACTTCAAGTTCGCCGCTTAAGAATCGTTTGCCGGATCCCGACGATGAACCATTCCTCAAAGTTGCCATCGCCGGAATGGTAAAATCTTTAATCACAGGAAATAGAAAACATTATCCTTCTTCAGTTTTTAAGGGGATAAATATTTTTTGTCCCTCTGAATTTCTTGAATTTTATAGAAAACAGGATAAAGACACAGAACCAAGCGCTTAACTCAGACGGCTAACACCGAGGCGTTTTGGCCGGTATTGCAGTTATCATTATTTGAGCTTTCCATGAGAATAATCTGGTCTCCTCTTGCTGTCGATAGAGCATCAGAAATAGCCGATTATATTGCCCAAGACAAACCATCAGCGGCAGAAAAATATCCATTCTCACGATTCGACATGGAAGACAAATATTGCCAATAAATGAAATTAAGGCCTAACAAGCGCATGGACAACCGACAGGGAAAGCCAGTCAGCGGTAAGTCCCGCCGAGATAGGCGGGATTCAAAGAGGTGAACAATTGGTTTAGCGCAAGCTTCACTACGTGTCAGAGCATCGATTATCTCTATACGATACACGAAACGCATAATTGCATGGGCGTCCCTGCCAATGGAAACTGCAAAACTAAAGGATGTCCCGTCCCATAAATATCAAAATCCCCCCCCCTATGGGATTAAGAAAGGGCGTGGGTAAATTTCTTGACGTTCCAGGAAAAATCGGTCTACAATACACAGTAAAATTCGCAAGCAATTCTGCATGAATACCTATAGTTCTGCAGCCAGTGCCATCGACAGAGTAAAAAGGCAAATATGGCTACTAACTTAAGGCGGGATATTTTCGAACTTTTTGTTCTTGATTATCGTAAAACATTAATTGGGTGCATTTTTCCAAGTTTGCATACCCATAAAAGGTTTTTTCTTGTCTGCTTTTGTGTAAACAATTTCAGTTGCTGTTTGACCTGTTATGGCAAAATGAAATTTATTTTGCACCATGGCGTAAAAGTATTTGCTAAGATCAGATTTTGCATCATAATCTATGCTGCACTCAGCAAAAATATCGGTTATTTGTTGATAAATTCTTCTTTCACTGGTGCGAATAGACCGCACTCTTTCCAGTAACTCTTTAAAGTAATCTTTACCAAAATAGTGGCCATTTTTAAGCCGTTCATCATCCATGGCAAATCCCTTGATAATATACTCTTTCAGGATTTTACTTGCCCATATTCTGAACTGTGTAGCTTGCAAGCTATTGACTCTATAGCCTACAGAAAGAATAGCATCTAAATTGTAAAAATTAGTATTGTATTTTTTTCCATCTTCGGCAGTTGTTCGATATTTTCGAATAACTGATTTTTTTTCCAGTTCACCACTCTTAAAAACTTCTTTAAGATG
>JAYEGQ010000306.1:0-7692 GCA_034659095.1 Thermotogota bacterium | reverse complement strand
GTGGCAGCGCTTACACTCTACCAGGGGGTCGGCGAAGCCCCCGATGTGTCCACTGGCCTCCCAGACCCGGGGATGCATCAGGATACTGGTGTCGAGCCCTACCACGTCGTCACGCTGCTGGACTTAAGGATTCATCAGTGAATATGATTTTCACTATTCTTCAATCAGTTCTTTTTGAAAAACTTTTCCCGTTTTTGCCTGATCAATTGAAGCCAATAAACGGGAGGACACACCCGGTCCACCCTTACAAATGATTCATGGCTGGTACTCGTATTCTACTGTATAATAGCCGTTTGTGGTTTCGTTGGATTGGGATTTGACGATGATGGATATTTTCAAATGATTTTGTTTGGGTTGTGTCATTTCCAGTGTTGTGGGTTTGGGTACGGTCCAGGTGAAGGTTTTGCTGTCACTTGGTTTCCAGGAACCGACTTTGGTGTATAGGGAGCCTCCGGCTACCACTTCTTCTCTGAGCGTTTTGCCATAGGAGTAAATTTCAAATTGCGTTGTTCCTCTTAAATCCATGGCGTTTTTACCATTGCTGCCGTTGTCGGCAACGCTGATGGTTAGGTTGATGGATTGTCCCGGTGTAAGTGTCCCAGGTAAAGCGCTCCAGGAATGGCTGAAGCTTGCCGTTTCTCCACCACCTGTGTATAGGGCGAAGTCTGAGCTGAGGGTTTTTGCACCTGTTGAGGAGAGGTTGAGTTCAAATTTATTCGATCCGGTCTCATGGCTGACTGCTGATTGCTGGCCTTCTACGGAGTTGGAAAAACTGGTTCCCAAACGATAGCTGTAGTACTCGTCCACTTTTTTCCATATTCCTTTGCCGGTTTGCAGGGGAACCCATGCGATTTCAGAAATGAGCGGGTTGCCACTGGCATCTTTGGCATCTTTGTCCACACTTGCAATACCGATCATTTCATAACTTGAGACTTGGTAATAGGCAATGTCCGTTTTGTTTTTGTCCGGTGATACGGAAGTTAGGAAATGTACTTTTTTCAGGTCTTTGTCAGCCATGTACAGGTTGTATCCGGACAGGCAATTTTTCTCTGTGAGCCCTTGACCAAAGACGGGAATACTCCAGCTGAAGTCTAATTTTCCTTCCATCTCTTCGATTTTTGGATTCGAGGGTTTTTGAAGGAAATAGGCATAGAGAGGATTCTCACCATAACCAAAATACTCCGACCAGTTTTCTTCCGTCGCGCTGTTGATGATGGCAACGGGAAATTCAGTTGACTTTGAGGCAGTATTCAGCCATTTTCTTGTGACAATTAGGATGCCATCTCCCGTCAGGGTATCGTCATAGCCTTGTCTTCCGACTGCATTGCCTGTTTTTTGAGGATTCAGGGCGATGAATTCTTCCCGCTCGTCCGGGGTTGCCCTTCTGATAATAAGAGGTGACTGGTCATTGGGTAACTGAGATTGGAATTTAAGGATGTTCATGGACAAGGGGATCGGCTTCAGATAGACCCCTTGAGAGAAGTTGGACTTGGCACTTCCGGTTGTTAAAATGGAGGGAGAAATAAAGGATTTTACCTGTAACGCAGACCAAGCTGAAGGACTGTTGTAGGAAACGCTTTTACCTGCAAATGGAACGGTCTCAGGAACGTCTTCTCCAATCTCAAAATCACTTAGGAGAATCCCCTTGGCAAATATTTTGAAATAGGAGGACAAACGCGCTGCATCCATCTTGCCCGTAAGCAATGAGCGGATTTCCTCATGACTCTGATGAGACAGGAGAAATTTCCCCCACGGCCAGAAATGATAGCCCCGTTTGATTCGATCAGCATCATTACCTTTTTCACCTTCAAATACCATGCCGCTTCTCAGGCTCTGAGCAACGTCTTCGGCCTTGTACATATCATAGAAATGCTCATATCTGGGTAGGATGGTTTGTGAATACCACCGTTTGGAAGCGGGAAGAGCCTGACTTTCGTATGTGGTAGCCAGACATTCATCTAACCATTTGAATTCAGGGGAGAAGCCGCTGTACTGATAGACACTGTGCCAGTATTCGTGTGCCAGTACAACCATCCGGCTGGCCTTTGTCTTCTCTGATTTATCGGCGAAATAATCCACATCGATTTCAAGCTTTGTGCCGTTCCATCCCCCCGCAGTGTCCATTTTGTATATCCAGACATCGGTTTCCGGAGGCACTTTATAGCCGTTTTGCTGATAATAGTTTTTGACCCATTTCATCTCAATGGCCAATTCAAGAACAACCGCAGGAACTCGTTCCAGTTTGAACCCGGATACTGGATTAATGCCGGCTGCAAGTGCGGCTGCCCGTTTTTGGGCATCTGTATCTTTGCCATAAACAGCAAATAAAATTTTGTTCGTTGCTTTTTCTACACAAACAAGTACTTTGTCTCCGGGTAGATTTGAGGGACTTGTCGGATCGTCCACCCATGAAACTGTTATCCCGTCGCCGATGGAAAACAAGGTATTAAGTCCATGATACCATTCATACCCTTTATCTACAGCAGGATCTGCGATTCCTGTTTTGGAAATCAAATAGCCTCCGATTGCCATGGTCCCAACAGCGGGTAGGGATATGGCAGTACTACCGGTAATCACAACAATTCCAATACCAGTGATGATCGTACCGGCTGTTCCACTGATAAACTGCCTAACATCTTGTGGACCGATCTCACTGATGATCCCTTTCTTTGAAAAATGGGCGGTTTGAAATGTGATGGCATGGGTTTGCGCATCATAATCAGAAGGAAGGACAATCCAAAGGTCTTCATTGATTTCATCGATTGCCAGGTAATCTTCCGGATTTTCATTTTTATCCAAAGGGATAGTTATTTCGACTAATTGAGAAAATAATTCAGGTGAATTCTCCCATTTTAGATCAAATATTTTTCCTTTAACCCCTTCGATTTGTGCACTGGAAACGGATAGTGTTTTATTGCCTGAACCGGCTTCAAGGGTTCCCGCAGGAATGTTGATGGTTATCTGCCCTGCCACTTCAACAATTCCCCCGGATGGACCTATCTCTTTGCTGGTCAGTAACTTTCCGGGTTGGGAAGTCGTGGTCACTTGAGTTGGTGCGCTCCCGAGAAAACGAGCGGCTGCCGTTGAGGATATCCATTGTGGTGTTGAGCCTTCTCCAAGTGTTTGAAGCTCTTTTCCAGTGGTTGTAGAAATATGGATTTGCCCATCTTTTTCAAGGGCTGTCCAGGCATCATCACTTGAAAGAGACGGATACATCCCCCACAAGTTTGCCTGATAGCGTTTATTGGTATTCATATCCACATAATCCACACCCCATTGCCCGGTGCGGTTGGTCATGAACATCAGGTATTGGCCATCTTGGGTAAAAGCAGGGTAGTATTCACTCCATTGGTTGGTTTGAATAAGCGGGGAGATTTGTTTATTTAACAGTTCCAGCTTGTAAATATCCATAGACCCTGTTTTATCCATCACACCAAAGACGACTGTTTCTCCATCCGGAGAAAAACTTGCTGAGCTGACGGTGTAGCCTTTTGTGATCTGTTCCAATTGATGGGTGGCAACATCCACCAAATACAGTGACGGAGAAGAAGAAGCACCTGAGACCAATAGCTGTTTGCCATCCGGAGAGATGTCCTCCAGAATTGCCCCGTCCACTACCTTTCGCGGTGTGGTGCTGTCTGGGTCAATGACGTAGACCTCCGCAGCCATGGACTGTGTGTGATTGGTAAAGCCGATCAGGCCGGTACGGTCGCAGACAACTGGAAAGGATAGCTTGAACAAACCCGGTATCGTTGCATCGGTCAACTGGATGGTTTTACCGCTTGATGGATCGTAAAGTTCCAAGTGTGTCAAGTTTGAATTGGGATTATTCTTTACGTATAAGATAGGGTGGTTAAAGGAGAAGGCCACACTCATCAGAAAAACTAAAAAGACCAAAAGCAAGATTCCTTTTTGTCTGTTCACTATCAGTCACTATCCTTTCATTGTTATAAAATCTTTGTATTCAAAATTTCTTTAGTGGTTTATATTATTATATACCCTTTCATCTAAAATTATATATGATTCTACTGCACCCCCCCCCACGAGGGGGATTAAAAACAAAACCATGGAAGCCGCTTTTTACAAAAACCCCGATAATCATTATGCTATAATTAAAAACAAGAGCAAAAAGGAGGGTAAAATGAAAAAAATAATCTTTGTAATCATCCTTGTTTTAGCTTTATTGATTGGTTTAACCGGCTGTATCCTCGTCATTCAAACAGGTGATGAAAAAGTCGGTTGGGCCATTGGCTGGGATGAGAATAATTCTGCAGCTATCGTTCATACACATGATGGTGGCAAAACCTGGGAAGTTCAGGGGGATCCGTCTCTCTGGGAAGGATTGTCCGGTAATGACATCACCGTTGCTGATGAGTTGACAGCATGGGCGGCTCTTGGTAATGACGGTGCAGGTACTGGTGGCATGATTATCAACACGGTGGATGGCGGTAAAACATGGACTCCACAGGAATTACCCATAGGTGTTGCAGCAACGGATTCTGTGAAAAGCATCAAGGCCATCAACTGCGATATCGTCTGGGCGGTGACCCTTCATGGTACGGTGTTGAGAACCACTAATGGCGGACAGGATTGGAAAGTGATGGAGCATCCGGGAATAGATATCGTTCAGGTGAACCGGATGGATGCCAAAGGCTCCGATGTCTGGATCGCAGATGTGGGATCAAGAGATCACGGAATGATTCATATTTCGGATTTTGGACAAGGTTGGAGAAAGGAATTTTTGCCTGATTTGGGAGATGACCCTGGTGCCGGACCCATGGCTGTTTCCATCGTAGACTCACAAACCGTTTGGGCGTGTGTGCGTCCCATGGCGGATGTTTATCGGACGACAAATGGGGGGAACTCCTGGAATAATAAAGATGCACCGGATATTGCAGCGGAAAATGATTTGGATGATCTTTGTGCGCCTTCAGCTGAAAAAGCGTGGGCGGTTCAGAATATTGGTGGCTTTTCCGGCGGTTTGATTCTCAAGATTGAAAAAGACAATGATGCGTTTAAAGGGTCTGTAGCAGACAGGAATATCAATTATCAATATGAGGGAATTACCTGTTTCGATGATGAGATCTGGGCAGTTGGATTCAAGTCCTTTGCCGCTCCGGAGGATTTGCCTCATGGCATTATCAGGCATTCAAAGGATGGTATAAACTGGGAAACTCAGGAGATGCCTGTAGATAACATAAGGCTTTGGAAGTTGTCTTTTGTGGGGGCGTAAGAACCATATCATAGAAAGGAAATCATGTATAATAAGCAAGTTTTGATTACCAACTTTCCAAAAAATCCGGAAATTGTTGAATGATTACCAGAGGTGCAAATTGATGAACAAAGATGAAAACAAAAACCCTTCTAAATTAAAACGTAATTATTTTACCATTGTCATTCTCATTGTCACACTGTTGATGGGCTTCTACGTCATAAAAAACATCTATTTTGATGCTTCTTTCAATGCCTTTTTAAGTGAAGACAGTAAAACTATGAAGGCGATGGAGCAGATTGCCATGAATTTTGGAGATGCCACCACCATGATGCTTTTGATTGATATGGACAAGGAAAACATTTCGGGTAGCCTTTCACAAGTATATGATGTGATTTCTGAACTTGGCAGCCTATCATTTGTTAACGGTGTGGATTCGATTTTCGAGGCACAAAAATTCAAAGGGTATACTTTACAAGCTCCTTTTATTCAAACCGCTCCTTATGTGGTGAAAGAAAACGGAAATTTCAAATTGGATAAGAGCATTTTGGACGATCCGTTTTATGTGGGTTCACTGATTTCCCAAGACGGGTCCACTCTGGCTGTAACCATCAGAAAAACAGCCGATTACAATATGGACACCATAGAACTGGTATCATCCCTCTTGGAAGCGATCAATTCCAATACTGATCTCTCCTATCATCTGGTGGGCGAAGACATGGTGAATTATGAGCTGTTCGCCTCTATCCAAAATTTTACGTTCATCTATCCGCCAATCATCATCATTGCCGTTTTTGGGATTTTCATGATCAAGTTTAAAAACCTATACCTCTCATTTTTAACACTGGTTCCACCCTTGATTTCTTCAGTTTGGATTCTGTTTCTGCTTCTAGTTTTTGGCAGGAACATCAACGTGTTAACAGTATTGATCCCCTCATTTCTCATCATCATCGGATCCGCGTATGGCATGCATTTTCTGTCCCGATTTATGGAACACGAATACAAGGGCAGTAAAAAAACACAACTCATCCGTGAAACCAGCAAGGAGGAAAGGACACCCGTTTTCTTCTCCGCCTTTACGACTATGGCAGGATTTTTTTCCTATGTCTTTTTAAATATGCAGGCTTTTAGGGATATGGGGCTGTTTATCGCCATTGGTGTCTTCTTTTGCGCCCTGTTCACTATGACCCTTATTCCATCGCTACTCAGTTTTTCAAATAAAACACATCAACATTTCCAGAAACACAAACAGTACCGGTTAATCATTCCAAAGTGGCTGTCAATAAGTTTTACAATCTTTACAATAGCAGGCATTCTCGCTGCACCATTTTTCATCAGTAATATTCCGCTGGAGATTAACTCTTATGGCTATTTCAAGCAGAATTCCTCCCTTATTCAAGGCGTCAGGCATCTGGACAAAAAATTCGGCTGGGTTTCCAATTTCTATTTAATGGCCGAACAAAAGGATTCAGATACCTTCACCCCAACACCGGAAGAAGTCAGCCAAATGGTTGAAATCGAGAAGAGTCTAAAGGAGATCGGTGTTATTTCAAAGACTTTGAGTCTTTTTGGGCTGGCGGAAAGTATGAATATTTCACCGAATCTGTTATTTGCCTTTATCCGAACCAGCGAAGAAGGACGAGAATATGCCAAGACCTTCTATTCGCAAAACGCTATTCGATACATGTTATTTGCCAACGGTAATGACAGTGGTACAGCGCAGACACTGGTAGATGAAATCGATCATATCCTGGATGACTACCCACAATTAAGAAAGAAATTCGATTTTTACACAGCAGGCATTCCCCTTGTATGGCTGGAATTAAGTGGAGCGGTTGTGGAAAATCAGATTCAAAGTCTTGTGCTTTCATTTGTTCTGATCTTCCTGTTACTGGTGATCATTTTCAGAAAGCTGAGAACATCGCTGTTTTCAGCAATTCCCATCGGATTAACCATTATGTTTAACTTTGTCTTTATGGGTTTGTTGAAAATACCTTTAGAGATTCCTACCGTGATCATTTCGGGAATGCTTATGGGTTTGGTCATCGATTACGCCATTCATTTTATGTATTGGTATAAAAAAACGGGCACCGTTTCAGATGCCTATGCCATGACGGCTTCACCCATCATCTTTAACGGTGTGAGCTTGATGGCTTGTTTTGTGGTGCTGTTAACAGCACCGTTGATGTTGTATGTGAACTTGTCCATCTTAATGATTTTAGGAATTGGCATGGGGGTTTTGACGACCCTGGCGTTTTTACCGAGGATTATTGAGGGGGTTTTGAGGAAGAGGAAATAATTAGACTTTTATAAATAATTAAAATCCCCCCCGTGGGGGGGTGCCGACCCTGGCGGGGGGGGGGTTGGATTGTTTTTTTCTCAATTAAGCTTCCTAACTGATTCCCTCACAACAAGCTCCGTATTCAGCATGATCTTTCTTTTGACTTTACTTTTTTCCTTGCCGGATATCCGGTTCATGA
>JAYEGQ010000305.1:0-1511 GCA_034659095.1 Thermotogota bacterium | reverse complement strand
TCGGAATGCCACCTCAGAGTTTGCAGACCAACTCAAGAAACAATTGTACACATGGATGAATAGACGCAGTCAAGGGAAGCACTTTAACTGGGACAAGTTTAATTTATTTCTCAGAAAGTTTCCCCTACCAAGGCCCAAATGCTATGTGAATGTGTTTGGTGTAAAACCGGAATTGATTGCTTATTTATGATGAATGCAGCTTTGAGGAGCCGTGTGCGTGAGTAGCGCAAGCACGGTTCTGCGAGGGAAGCGCCTTGTGAAAGGCGCTTCTACTCGACTTTTTACCGAGAAAATTCTCGTTAAAAACCATTAATTCAATATGACAAAAAAAACAAGTAGAGACTATTCTATCTGGGCTTTTTTATTCAAAGGATTTGACAAACTCGATTTGAAAAATTCGGGATTTAAAGAAAAATGTTGTTATCTTTTTCCATTTCTTTTTTGATTTGTTCAAGTTCTGATATGGTTAATTCCAAGTATTTAGTGATTATGTCCAATGATAATCCGTCTTTGATCATCTTTTTAGAAGCATCTACGGCTTTGTTTCTTTAAGAAGCAATAGTATTCCTGTACAGGTGGCGAGAAAAGATTTGAAAAAATAAAAACCTCCCTATATAATGGAACACCACAAAAAAATAAAGGGAGGTTTTTATTATGCGAAAAAATTATACCACGCAAAACGAGAAAATTGAACCAAGGGGACAGCCCCCTCGGTAAATAAATATTATATATAATAGCGATGAATTGGGGATAACAACAAAGCCCAAGCGTTAGTCATTCAGGAATGACGACGCTGCTTTTGGGATTGGGGAAGTGTTCCTTTAAAAAAATCATAAAAGCCAAGACCGGTAAAAAGCTTACCGGATTCAGTTTTTTTGATTTTTTGACGTGAGTTAAATTCACTGTTTATCTTTCCACTTCTTTCAGTATTTCTTTGAGCTTTTCTTTATCAATGCCGGTGCCCTTTGCTATCTGATCTATCGTCAATCCCAACTTGTAGAAGTTGATAGCTGTTTCTTCTTTTCCTCTTTCAATTCCTTTTTCAATCCCTTCTTTTCTTAAAACATCAGCGATCGTCATATAATCACTCCTCCATTCCGGAAGTTCTTTTTGAACACTTTTTTCCAATTGGTCTTTGTTGATGTATTTTGCTGCTCTTGTTAAATAACGGATAAAGAGTCTAAATACTTCCAGGGTTTCTTGTGTATTCTCTACATTTTTGTACAGTTTTATCAGGTGTAAAATCTCTCTGAGCCTTTCTTCAAGTTCAACATCATTTGCTTTTGTCAAGTGAAAACTGGTTCTTTACAAGTTAAGTAGAAATAGGGAATCAAAATAACTCTGTATGACTCTGAAATACTTATTTTCAATATTCTATAGGCGGTTTTGTTTGTCTGAACTAGCAAATGCACTCTAAAGGCGGAGTACATGGTATTGATCTCAATAATTTTCTATCATAAGTGGAAAGAACCTGAAAACTGAACCACATCGCACTCGAAAATTGAGCCACT
>JAYEGQ010000304.1:0-1513 GCA_034659095.1 Thermotogota bacterium | reverse complement strand
CAAAAGAAGTTAAAATGCGCGAAGAACTCTCAAAGGAAAGTCTAGAAAGCGGCTATGCTCTTGTTTTTAACGGTACCCTTACCAGTGATGATATCAAATGGCTTGAAAGGATATCCGATGAAATAGATATTTTGGAACCTTTTCATAGGCTCAAGGAGGCTTTGAGTTACGTTTGTTCAGAAGAATAGGCCAAATTTTCAAAGATATAACCGAAACAATAAAAAGGGAACGTGGCAAATTTCAGATCAATTCTGACCTTATTGGCTTTAAACTGAAAATCCAGAGCTTTTCTTCTGCAAATGAAGATATTGATATCAAAGACTTGCAGACACTTCGCCATATGTTTACCCCAATTGATATTCAAGATAAAATACCGGAACTTGTTGTTAAGGGAGAGTCAGAGTACGCTTATTCGCCGGGTGTTTCTTCGGCTACGATAGATTTTAGGGTTGATTTAAAAAGATTGACAGAACACAGTCTAAACAAATCAATTAAAAGTTGTTCCTGCGAATTTGAAGAAATCCTGAGTTTTAAAGAACTAGAAATTAATCGTTTTCTTGAGACAAAACTTAAGGAAACTGATGTTGTCAACGAAGAAATGAATGAACTCCAACTAAACGAAACAAATGAGATAGAGGATTTTCAACTTTCCATCCAAGAGGAAGTGTTTTTGAACCACAGGGCAAACGTTAATAGCTGTCAAATGAAAACCGAAGTAATTGTTGATGATTTAGAAACAGAATTTGATCAAAAACAAAAAGCTGCCTTTCACTTTGAAAATTCAACTATTTTTAACGCATTTGTTGAATCATATTCCCCAGCGATTAACGTCAATTGTAATCACAGTCTCAGATGTGTGATGAGGTTTCCGATTAAGCGATATAGAGTTTCAAAAAGTGGTTATGAGAGAGACGAGCTAAAACGGGCTCTAAGTTTTATCGTAAAAAGATATAAAAGTGCGGGTCAATTGAGTATCGTGGGCATTTATAAGAACGTTCCCGTTGATACCGCCGAAAGGTTGACATTTACAAAAAATGGTGAACTCTTTTTTTATTTGAAAAAAGGAAATAGAAAACGTTCTGTTTTATTGGATGTATTGGTTGTTAAAACAAAAGAGGGAAAATATCATGTTGGTCCAATCATTAGAAAAGCTTAAGAGCAAAAAAATCTCAAAAAGAAGCGTTATAGTTGCAGGTGAAACCGGTTTTTATGAAAAGTTACCTGAGATCATAAACGCTTTAATGGAAAATATCCAAGGGCCGACGATTATTGTGCTTCCTGACTTAAAAACCTATCAACGTTTTATAGATTCTGATAATAAAGATCATTTTGATTTGTTCCCCCCCTTGGATGTTTTACCATTTGAACCGGTGGGGGCATCTTATTCAACTTTAAGGTCCAGAATGAAAACGTTACTAAACGATCAAAAAGATTCAAAACCTATTGTAACCACATCTATGGGGCTGTTACAAAAAACCCTCAGCACACAGGAACTAAAGGAAAAGATGTTGCC
>JAYEGQ010000303.1:0-1514 GCA_034659095.1 Thermotogota bacterium | reverse complement strand
TGCAAATTATAATCATTTGATTTTTGGAACTTCCGGTTTTTGGGAATGCTTTAAGGGTATCCACAAGTGGATCCTTTACGTTAGGGATGTGGTTCTTTAATCATAACATGGTTCCACTGCAAAAAGGGTAATTTCGTAGTCGTTTTCTCAAAATCAAACGATATCTTACTCACGGGCGGATACACCGGTCCGCCCCTACAGGTCTAATAAAGACGCTTACAAAGCTTTTGTTTTTAATTCCCCCCTTGGGGGGGGTGCCCTCGAAGAGGGTGGAGGGGGTTAAGCTTTTGGGTTTTTGCAGTGGAACCATAACATAAACCGTTATCCTGTTTTTTGATTTTGTATGTGTTCCTTCCACTGGCACTAATGACCGGTTTGATGATTACTTCATCCCATTCAATGGTTTGCAGTGTTGGCTCTATTTCTTTAAGATTGCTTATAAAAACAGTTGGAACAATCTCAACACCCACCGTTTTCAGTTTTTTAAGATATAATTTATTTGTGTTCTGAAGAATCATATCGATTGGATTGATCAACCGCGTTTGTTGTGCTATTAACTTCATTTTTTTTATGAATTCACAGATCCTTTGATCATAATCCCAGCAAGATCGAATCAAAGCAATATGGGTAAGTGAAAAGTCATAATCAAGATCATCCCAAGCTACTATTTCTGTTTTACATCCTTTCTTTTCGAGTAGATATTTTAATGCGATATCGTCTACATAAGGTTCTTTAACATATTTTTGACTGACTAATATCACGATATCCGTTTTTTTCAAATAAACACATCCTTTATAGCCGTTATTTTTCTATTGGGTTCATTCCTCTTAAACCTGCGTATCAGAAAATTCACATCACTTTTTACTTTATTATTCATTTCAATTTTAACCCTTCGTATAATTAACGTGTATTAAGCATGTCGATTAAAAAGGGTCTATAGCATTTAAACGGAAATTTGCCAACTCCTGGCTTTCATTCTTCTTTCCCATAAATCTTTGTATTTTCCGTCAGTTTTTATAAGTTCTTCATTTTTTCCCTTTTGAATAATTTTGCCATCATCCAGCACGACTATCTGATCGGCATTTTTTACCGTTGACAGTCTGTGTGCAATAACGATAAGTGTTTTGTTTTTTACTAATTCAGATATGGCATTTTGAATATGCTTCTCGTTTTCTGGATCCACACTGGAAGTTGCTTCATCCAATAAAACAATCGGGGCATCTTTAAGAATAGCTCTTGCAATGGAAATACGCTGTTTTTCTCCGCCGGATAATGAATTTCCACCTTCTTGCAAGATGGTTTCATAACCTTTTTCCAATTTTGAGATAAATTCATGGCATCGCGCTTTTTTGGATGCTTCGATGATCTGTTCATGGGTAGCGTTGGGATTGCCAAACTGAATATTATTGTAAATTGTATCGTTAAACAGATAGACATTCTGAAATACCATGCTGATATTCGACAGCAGACTATCGCAGGTGAGTTCTTTGATATTCCTTCCGCCGATGAGAATT
>JAYEGQ010000302.1:0-1516 GCA_034659095.1 Thermotogota bacterium | reverse complement strand
ATTTTGGGGAATCAGAAATGCTCTTTGCATCCCCATTGTCGTTTTTATACTAAATCCAGTAATCTCCTGGATATTTTGGATGAAATCCTTTTTTTTCAGTTCTTCTTTGTAATCTTTGTTTGTGTTTAAAAAATCCGGGACAAAGGCATCATATCCCCAGAACAAGGTTTCGCTACTTTTCTGAATGCCGATCATTTGAGAGTGTGGAATAACAGTTACAATAACAATTATAAATAACACCAATGCATACATGACAATAATCAACCAAGTCTTACCTTTTTCCTTTTTTGGATATGCGAATGCTATCTTTGTGATAAAAGGATCTGAAATCTTTGAAAAGATCTTGCTAGAAAAAAGTGATCTCAAAACATCTAAATTTCTTAACAACAAGATAGGTAAAGAAATCAGCAAAATTAATGGTTTCATCATTGCAATAATTAAAGCATATCCTCCATTAGAAAAAACATCCACTTCCAAGAAAATCGTGATAAAAATTACGAAAATCAACATAAGGTTAAATAGAAGTTTTTTCTTACTCAATTGGTTTAGAAGTAACCCAAAGATAAATATGATGAATCCAAGGAAAGAAAACAAGAGATCTCTATTTTGAATTCCATTAAAGACGATAAAAGTTGAGCTTAAAATCAATAAAACTCTGGTAAAAAGTTTCTGGGGATGTTTTACTGTAATGTAGGAATCGATGCCTCTAATGGCATTGACAATGCCTATTTTTGATATCCTCTTTGAATAAAAGAATATGATGATTAATGAGATAAAGATTCCTATTGAGAATGAAAAGATGATATTTTGATTACTAATATAAAATTCAAATTCTGGAATTTCATTCATTGACAGTATACTGGATCCAATTGTATTTAAAAAACGATTTGAAACTTTATAGACAAATCCCGTTATACTTGAAAGTATGTATTTTGTCAAGAAGATACCTGCGAATATTCCAAGAGAAGTCGATAAAATTGAATAGAAAATACCTTCAAGGAAAAACATACTTCCAATATCAGTTTCACTATATCCTATGGCTCGTAACATCCCAATTTCAACTTCCCTTTCCTTTGCCATCATGGAGTAAGTACTAATCATCAAAAAGATACCTGATACGATAGAAAAAACACTTAAGAACAAGAATAAATAACCAATGTTTGCATTACCGACTTTTTGTAAATTATCTAGTTTTACTGCATATATTTGATAGCCCAAATGTGATAAATTACTTTTTTCAAAAAAGGAGATCACATTTGTTGTCATTGTATTTCCTTTTAACCAATCACCAGTGTTTGAAACCATTATAAGATTGATATCATTTTCTGTTTCAGGAAAGAATTGATAGAATTCATTAGTATCAATGAGTACAGTATAATTCCCTTCAAAATTTGGGGTAATAGCATTTAATCGGGGTATATTGTCGGATGTAATATATTCTGTGATCTTTAATTTGGGCTTTCCGATATCAAATAATGAATTTGTCTGTTCAGAAAGATAAAATTCACCATTTCCA
>JAYEGQ010000301.1:0-1517 GCA_034659095.1 Thermotogota bacterium | reverse complement strand
ATCTGGATTTGCAGCAGATAGAAGCACTTTCAATGGCTTTGTTTGATATAAAAGACTCAAAAGACCTTGAGGAATATCTTTAGGTTGAAACCATATTCACCCCTTAAAGAATTTGCAGTAGAGGAAGAAAACTGTAGAATAAAAAAGAAGAGTAGAAAGCATGAAAAGAAAGTGAAAAAACGAGGTGATTCTAATGCAAGCTTATGAATTTAAAACGAAAGCTAACAATGAAGGAAAAATTCAAATACCGCCCGACATTCTAAAAAAACTTAATAAAAATCAGAAAATAAAATTAATCATCATGACTGAAGAAGAGAATGAAAAAGATGCGAAAATAAAGGCTATTGATGAATTAAGTCATTTCTTCGATCATACCAGTGAAGAGAAACTAAAAGAATTTGATCAAATAATATCTGAAAAAGTTAATTTTAGTAGGAATCCGGAACAAGTTGCAAATGATTAGTTATTGCTTGGATACAAACATAGTCAGTTACTTACTTAAGAATAATCAGGATATAGTGAATCGATTAAAAAGTGAAATAATTAAAAACAACAAAATCAAGATATCACTCATTAGTTATTATGAAGTACTTAGAGGGCTTAAATATATTAAAAACAATAAGAAAATCTACAAGTTTTCAAACTTGCTTAAATTATTTGACTTGCTTGAAATGAAGGCTGACACATTTGAAACAGCAGCAAATATTTATAGTGAATTAAGGAAAAATGGCAATTTGATAGATGATGCTGATTTATTGATAGCTGCTAATTGTATAGTAAATGATTGTGTCCTGATTACAAACAATCTAAAGCATTTTCAAAGGATTCGGAATTTAAAATGTGAGAATTGGCTATATGAGTAAACACAATAAAAAACCTTAAAGGTGATACTTTATGAAAAAAATCATGGTAATAGCTGCCCATCCGGATGATGAAATCCTTGGATGTGGTGGGACACTGATTAAACACTCCAAAAACGGAGACACTATCAAAACCTTAATATTGGGACAGGGGATGCTGTCGAGAGGGGAAGATGAATCGATCCTGACCCGATTGAGAGCGGATTCAAAAAAAGCAAATGATATAATAGGCGTGAATGAGCTCAAGTTTTTTGATTTTCCTGACAATGCCTTTGATTCTGTTCCTCTGTTGAAGATTATAAAGGTTGTAGAAAAAGAAATTGATGATTATCAACCGGATATGATCTACACTCATTTTTCCAATGATTTAAACATTGACCACAGAAGAACCTTTGAAGCGGTCATGACAGCATGCAGGCCACAGCCTGGGATGAAAAACCCTGATATTTACTCATTTTACATCCAGTCCTCCACAGATTGGATCGCCTCAACGGAAGCCACGCAGTTTATTCCGAATGTGTTTGTGGATGTGGAAGATGAGATTGAACTAAAGATAGAGGCTTTGAAAGCTTATCAAACTGAAATGAAAGTTTATCCGCATTCCAGATCATTGGAATCGATAAGAGTTTTTTCTCAGTGTTGGGATAAACGGTTTGA
>JAYEGQ010000300.1:0-7748 GCA_034659095.1 Thermotogota bacterium | reverse complement strand
CGATTTGATCCTCTGCAAATGCGAATCCGGAGTATAACAAAACAACTAACATAACTAATAAAAGTCTTTTCATAATAATTCCCTCCATTTAAATAATGATATTCTTCCCAAAGAGTTTATAATTTATTGATACCAACAACAAATTATAAATAAAAAATATTTAAGAATATTCCTCGACTATTTACACGAAGCTTGATAACATGATTCTTCTTTTCACGAACAACACCTCCTAAGTTCTTTCTATTTAGGTGATTTTCTGTTATTTTTCCGCTGAATCAAAACAGCTCCAAGATTCACCTGATTTTTTCTGATCCTTTAAGATGATAAGAATCCCGAGTGTGTTTATTTAAACAATCTGTTGTTCGAATTTACTTGTTCTCACGTCTTTATCAATAACAACATCGTAAACTGTAAATTGCTTTGTGAGCCTAAGCATTAGTATTATTTAGTAAATCAATTAATTAAGATCGAAAAATTTTAAAAAGGCGGTCTTTTAAGACCGCCTATAATTGGTTCAATTAGAATATGGATTCCGGGAAATAGTATTCTTCAGCATTTTCAGGTAGGATTAATTCTGCAGCCAGTATAATCTTTGAAGGAATCTGATGCTGATAGAATCCATTTAATGCTTCCCCTCTCAAAGACATGACAGCCATGCTTATTCCGGTGGCAATCATTGAAGGAGGATAAGTGACATCTGCTTTGACGAGAGGATCGTTATCCATGACCTTCTTGATCATCTCTTTTGAACCGGCTCCACCAAGGAAGAATTTGATATCGTTCCTTCCGGATTCCTTATATGCTTGAAGGACACCTTTTAATACGTCATCGTCCTGTGCCCATACTGCATCAATTTCATCGTATTTCTGTAGGTAATTTTCCATGATTTCAAGTCCTCTTTGTGTGCTCCAGTAAGCAGGTTGAGAATCGAGGATCTCAATCCCGGGATATTTAGTCATGACTTCATTGAAGGCATCGACTCTTTCAGAATTAATAACACAGGGAATGCCTTCCAAAACAACGATTTTACCTTTACCGTTTAATTCATTGGCCATCCATTCTGCAGAAACCCTACCCAAACCAGGGTTGTCACCGGCAACATAAATGTCTTCGACCGGTTTCGTTAATCCTCTATCGACTGAAACCACAAGGACTCCCTCGTTGTATACCTGTTCAACGATAGGTGTTAATGGGGCTGAATCATGTGCCAGGATTACCAATGCATCAATTCCCTTTACCATGAGGTCTTCCACATCTCCAACCTGTTTCGCAGGACCGTTTGCTGTGACAAGGAAAAATTCTACGTCCGGATCCTTTTCGTTCCAATCTTTGATGGCCTCTTGTGCCCACCATACGATACCTCCGGTCCATCCGTGATCTGCTGATGGTATGGAAACTCCGATTCTGAGCTTTTCCGCTGAAAAGACAGTCGCCGCAAATACCATCAAGACAACCAACACTACGCTTACTAACATGATTCTTTTCTTCATGAACAGCACCTCCTAAGATATCCCTTATTAGGGTGATTACTTGTTGTTTTTCCTCTGTATCAAAACAGCTCCGATGATAACCAAACCTTTGACGGTTCCTTGAAGGTAGGGTGATACACCGAGCATGTTCAACATGTTGTTGACAATTCCAAGTATGATGGCACCAATCACAGTACCAAAAATCGAACCACTACCACCGGACATGGCTGTACCACCTATAATAACAGCAGCGATGGCATCCAATTCGTAATTTTGCCCGGCGTTTGAAGAACTGATTGAATTCAATCTTGAAGAAAGCAAAACGGCTGTAACTGCAACAGTAATTCCAACGATCACATAAGCAAAGAAACGGATTTTGTCTATTTTGATGGCTGAATACTTTGCTACCCTTTCGTTGGATCCAATTGCACACATATATCGGCCGTATTTTGTATGATTTAAAATAATCCAAAATAAGACTGCTAATCCGATGAAAATCCAAACGGGATTTGGCAAGCCAAGAAAATAGCCCATTCCCACCTCAGGAAAAAGGTTACTTTGGGATCTGAATTCACCGGCACCACTGATATAGAGCGTTAAAGAGCGGAAAATGGCCATTGTTCCCAATGTGACGATAAACGGTGCTACTTTTCCTTTTGTAATGATGATTCCGTTTGCAGCTCCAAATCCTGCGCCTAAGGCTATTGCGGCGATAACTGCCACAAGTATTGCCCAAGGTCCACCGCCCATGGCGTTAAGTACCAGTATCCCTATTCCCCCAACAAGTGCGGTCATGGAACCCACTGAAAGGTCTATACCTCCTGTTATGATGACAAAGGTCATTCCCAAACCGATGATCCCGGTGTAAGACACTTGTCTGAGAATGTTTAAAAGATTCCTTGTTTTTAAAAAATATGGACTGGCAAAAGCCGAAATAACAAAAAGAATTGCCAGAGCCAGAAGTGGCCCCCATTTTTCCATGCTAAAACCTTTAAACACCTTAGAAATTTTCAATTCAAGCCACTCCTTTCAATCCGGTTGCATAAAGCATTATCTCTTTTTCACTGAGCTCTTTTTCAGATAAAATACCGGTAATCTTGCCCTCTCTCATGACTACAACCCTTGTGCACATACCCAGTATCTCTTCCAATTCTGAAGAAATGAATATGCATGAAATCCCTTTCGAAGCCAAATCTGTTAAAAAACGGTATATTTCACGCTTGGCGTTCACATCAATACCCCTGGTGGGTTCATCTACAATAAAGATGTCAGGTTTGGTATCCAAGCTTTTTGCCAAAGAAACCTTTTGTTGATTGCCACCACTGAAAAATTCCAATCTGGTTTTTAAGGAAGCAGCTCTGATATTAAAGCTATCCACATAATGCTTTGCTTGTTCCCTTTCTTTTTTATGATTAATCAATAACTTACAGTAATTGTCTATAGAAGAAAGGGTAATATTCCCAATGATATCGAACGTGGTTATAATGCCTGTTCCCTGTCTATCCTCAGATAAGTATGCAATGGAATGTTTGACTGCGTCTGTGGGATTTTTGATTGTTATCTCTTCCTCTTTGATAAATACCTTTCCGGATGTCTTTTTTCTGATACCCATGAGCGTTTCTGCCACTTCAGTCCTGCCGGCTCCCACAAGACCGGCAAACCCAAGGATTTCTCCCTTTTTCAGATCAAAACTGATGTCTTCAAGTACACCTTTGACTGAAAGGTTCTCCACACGCAAAACGGTTTCTACTTCGGGTTGATTCTTTTTAGGGAAAATCTGAGAAAGTTCCCTGCCCACCATAGAAGTGGCCATTTTATGCTCATCCATACGTTTGGTGTCTTCAATTTCAATTTGTTGGCCATCTCTTAACACCATTACCCGGTCACAAATTTCCCGAACTTCCTTTAGTTTATGGGAAATGTAGATGATAGTTACTCCTTTTTCTTTTAACCGGTTCATCAATTTAAATAGCAATTCGATTTCTGAACCTGTCAAAACGGTAGTGGGCTCATCCATTATCAGGAGTTTACTTTCATAGGCAAGGGCCTTAGCAATTTCTATCATTTGTTTCTTCGCCACGCTTAAATCCTGAATCTTGTCTGTTGGTTGAATCTGTGTATGCAACATGGCAAGAAGTTCTTCAGATTTTTTAATCATCCTCTTTTTATCCAAGAGAATGATCTTTTGATATTCTTTCCCCAGAAAAATATTCTCAAAAACGCTTAATTCATTGATCAAATTGAATTCCTGAGGGATCAAACTGATTCCCAACTCCCTTGCTGTTTGGGGTTTAAATTCTGTGATCCTTTTATCCTCAAAATAGATTTCTCCTTCAGTAGGAACATACAACCCACTAATGATTTTAATGAGGGTGGATTTTCCCGCACCGTTCTCTCCGATGATGCCAAAAATTTCACCCTTTTCGATATCTACTTTGATATTATTCAAAACGCGAACCTTTGAAAATTCTTTGCTGATTCCCTTTATTTGAAGGATTTTTTCAGCCATCATATCCCCTTTACTAATCACTTTTCATTGAATCGTCAAAAGAAATGCCTGAAGGTGGGAAATCCACGTTTCTGACAAATTTCAACGCTTCCTTTGCTCCTGCTTCCCTGTCCATTCCAGAGTCTTCCCACTCTACGGAAAGGGGGCCCTGATAATCCATGGCATTGAGTTCTCGAATGATTTCCTCAAACTGAACATCCCCGTGGCCTAAGGATCTGAAATTCCAACCCCTTCGGTTATCTCCGAAATCAATGTGAGAACCAAGGATACCGGATCGTCCATCGAGCCTGACAGCGGCATCTTTCATATGAACGTGATAAACCCTGTCTGCAAAATCTCTTAAGAACAAATGAGGGATCACACCCTGCCAGATCAAATGACTGGGGTCGAAGTTGATCCCGAAAGTTTCTCTGTAGTCAAATTCTTTCAACAAACGCTCAGTGGAATAATAGTCAAAGGCAATTTCTGTTGGATGTACCTCCAAAGCGAATTTTACATCCTGTTCGTCAAAGGCATCCAAGATAGGCGTCCACTGATCAACGACTTGTTTGAATCCTTTATCAACCATTTCTTTGGTGGTTTGTGGAAAGGAATACCAAAATTTCCAAATAGGAGAGCCCGTAAATCCAGTAACCACATCACAACCCATATTTCTGGCGGCTTTTGGAGCCAAGGTCATTTGTTTAATACCCCATTCTCGAATGGCTTCCGGTTTTCCCGCTAATGATGTTGGGGCAAAGCCGTCAAGCCTGTCATCGTATCGGTCACCAATGCATTGTCCGATGATATGTGCTCCCAATGCCCAGGTTTTCAGATTGTATTTCTTAAGAATAGCCTTTTTTTCATCACAATATGCCTGATCTTCAGCGGCCTTTTCAATATTCATATGGTCTCCCCAACAGGCAATTTCCAAACCATCATAGCCCCAATTGGAAGCCATCTCACAAATCTTTTCAAATGGAAGATCAGCCCATTGTCCGGTAAATAGTGTTACAGGTCTCATATTCAAACCTCCTGTCTATTGTTTTTTATAGTCAAAAGAACCGTTAACCCAGGCTCCGTCTTGATTTGAGCTCTTAACGCAATCGTGGACAAATTTAATGCCTCTGGTCCCGTCAACAACATCTGTAAAGGCGACATTTTCTGCTAATGCTTTGCCACTCTTTTTTGCCGAAAGTTTTTTACAATAATTCTTATACAAGTTTGCAAATGCCTCGAAATACCCTTCAGGGTGCCCTGCGGGGATACGAGATAATTGTTGTGCTGTTGAGCTCAAATATCCATTACCCCTGGTGTAAATCTGTGTGGGTAAATCTTTTCTTTTGTAAATGAGGACATTAGGCTTTTCCTGCTCCCATTCAAGGGCTCCTTTTGTGCCGTAAATCCTGAATTTCAAACCGTTTTCTTCGCTAATGGCTATTTGAGATGACCAATAGATGCCCTTTGCACCACCCTTGTATTCCAAATTAATCCGGGCATTATCGTCCAGTTTTCTTCCCTCTACAAAGCTATCCAAAGAAGCGGAAAGTCGTTCAATTTCAAGGCCGGTGACATAATGAACCATATTTTCAATATGAGTCCCAATATCTCCGACACAACAAGAAAGGCCGACTCTTTCAGGATCCATTCTCCATTGAGCCTGTTTATTGTCGGTGTCTTCAGCACGATCAGCCAACCAGCCCTGTGGATACTCTGCCATCACCATTCTGATATCGCCAATTTCCCCATCGGCAATGATTCTTTTTGCCTCATTCACCATGGGATATCCCGTATAGGTATAAGTCACCATGAATTCCAGTCCCTTTTCGGAAGTCAGTTGCATCAATTCATACCCTTCCTCCGGTGTAAATGCCAGCGGCTTATCGCAGACAACGTTGATTCCCTTTTCCAAAAACGCCTTTGCACACTTATAGTGAAGGTTATTGGGAACAACAATTACAACAAAATCAATGCCATCGGATCTTTTTGATTCAGCATCCGCCATTTTCACAAAATCATCATAAATGCGATCCGGCTTGATCTGCCAATCAAGGCCTGTCGCCTGATTCTTCTCCTTGTCCCTTGAAAAACTCCCGCATACCAAATCTGCCGAATTGTCAATGGCAATGGCGGCTTTGTGTACAGGACCGATGAAGGATCCCACCCCTCCGCCAACCATGCCGTATGTTAATCTGTTTGAAAGTGTTCCTTGAGTATTCTCACTCATAACATTTCCCCTCCAGATTCTATTTTGTTTGTCATTTTTGTTTAGCTTATTTAGATAAAACAATGTGTATCTTTATTTTATTGTATCAATAAAAGTAAATGGAATCAAGTGAGAATTATGGGAAATATTCTTGATTATTCTCGATTATGATAAAAATGGTTCCATATGCTGTGAATCCTTCCAAATTATTAGCGATTTCTTGCAATGTTTTTCAACGACCTTTAAATTGTACATTTGAAGTTGATCATAACAATCTCACTTCCTCACCCACAACTCTTCTTTTTGAAGAAAATGAAAACCGTGATATAATAAATCTGATAATATTTGATTGACAAAATTAATATAACAAACGGGGGTGTAAGTCATGTTTCTGGGAATTGATATAGGAACAACAGGGATAAAGGCGTTGGTGGTCAATGAAAAGGGAAAAGTTTTAAATCAATACAACAGATCCCTGGAATTGGATGTACCAAAACCTGGATGGGCTCAGCAGGACCCGAATGACTGGTTAAAAGCTGTTTTGGAAATCTTACGAGAAGTTTCAACAGAGCACAAGATCAAATCTATTAGTTTCTCAGGACAAATGCACAGTCTGGTTTTGTTGGACAAAGATGATCAAGTCCTGAGAAAAGCGATTCTCTGGTGTGATCAGAGAACCACATCACAATGCAAACAAGCAACACAACAAATAGGTGGAGAACAGGCTGTAATTGGGCTTATCGCTAATCCCATATTGGAAGGATTTACATTGGGAAAGATTCTTTGGGTGAAAGAAAATGAACCTGAAGTATTCAAACAGATGAAAAAGGTCATGATGCCAAAAGATTATATCTGTATGAAATTGGGCGGGGAATATGGAACAGACTATTCAGATGCCTCTGGAACAGCTTATTTTAACGTACATGACTCGCGATGGAGTCATGAGATCTTGGAACAACTGAGCATAGATCAATCAATACTCCCCCCGGTTTTTGAATCTCAGTCAGTTAGAGGGATTCTTAGGGCTGACTTGGCTAAAGAATTGGGTTGGAAAGACACTTTAATTGTTTCAGGTGGTGCAGATAATGCAGTCGCTGCATATGGTATTGGGATATCTAAACCGGGAGACACCATGATTAGCATTGGCACTTCGGGGACGGTTCTCACTGCAAGTGAAAAAGGCGAGCCGGATTTTGACGGAAAAATCCATTTCTTCCATCATGTACTTCCCGGCCAAAAATATTACATGGGTGTCATGCTTTCTGCAGCCCATTCACTGAACTGGTTTTTAAAAACTTTTGATATCAAATGGACATTTGAGGAACTTGAGAAGAAAATCACTCATATCAAGCCCGGAGCGGACGGTTTGTTGTTTTTACCCTATTTAAACGGAGAACGCACCCCATTGAGAGATCCCAACGCAAGAGGCGTTCTGTTTGGCTTGTCGTCAAAAACAACAGCTGAAGAAGTGATCAGAGCCGTTATCGAAGGCGTCACATTCGGTTTGAGAGATTCATTTGAACTAATAAAGTATAAAACAGAAGTCAAAACCCTCCATGCTGTCGGCGGCGGAGCAAAAAACAAA
>JAYEGQ010000299.1:17175-34542 GCA_034659095.1 Thermotogota bacterium | reverse complement strand
AGACTTCCAGTCAGTTTTAAATCAAGAATACAGAGACATCTTTTTAGAGATGATCGGTAACGATGTAACCCGAAGTTACCCGAGAAATATAATGTCAAACGACTAAATCCATGAAAAAAATACCGCCGCTTTTTCTTTTTTTCATCGCAATGTTTGTTGGCATAAGTCTTTCCCGTTGGTTTTTCTTTGACCCTCTATATTTGATTCTGTTTTACTCGGTGTTTATCTCCTTGTTTATCATTAGTCTTTTTTTCAATTTACTTACAAGAAAAACAACTTTGATTAGCCTCATGATGATCTTTTTCCTGACAGGTATTGTTTTGGTTAAACCCTTTGAAGCACTTGAAGAAGGTCCATGTACTTTGGTAGGTAAAGTTTATCGTGTAACCGAAACGTCCGTCAGAATAACAAATGTGAAATCCTTAGAAAATGGTGTTTGGAAATCAAAATCCGGGGAATTTTACGCAATTCTTCCAGATAATGGCATGATTAAAGAAAATGAGTATTTTGCCATTAACGGACAAAATTCAAAATTGGGAAACATCAATTTTATCAGGGCATTCATTCCCGGTGATTATTTTAGCTACAAATATTTATCATCACCCTACGAAAAAACAAGAGCTGTGTTTCAAGAATTTTCGGATTCATTTGTAGATTTTTTGAAAAAAGCCACCGGGGATGAAAACGGGGCTATTGCTTCCGCAGTGTTTCTTGGTTTGGGACTGGACAAAGAATCCAAAGATATGATAAATGAAGCCGGGATATCCTATTTATTCGTTGTTTCGGGATTTCATTTTTTTCTCATCTACTTTTTATTTCGTTGGATCATTTCTTATCTCAAAATCGGCTATTTCTCCTCTTTTATCATAAGAATCATTTTCTTAACAGTTTTCTTCATGACATGCTCAACCGGTCCTTCATCCTTTCGTGCTTATTTAATGCTCACCCTGTATGAGCTTTTACATTACATAGACTATCCCGTTTCACCCTTAAGCGTTGTAGGATTAAGCGGCATTATTTTGTTAACGAGTGACCCTTCTATAGCTTTAAACGCAGGCTTTCAAATGACATACGGAGCAGTTTTGGGTATTCTTCTTTTGTCAAAAATCATCCCAAAAAAAAGCGGCACCTTACAACTCTTAGTACCATTAGGCTCATTATTGTTCATCATGCCCATAACTGCTCTTAATTTTGGAGTTGTCCCCTTGTTATCCATCCCCATAGGCCTTCTCCTATCAATAACCCTCATTCCTTTTGTCATGTTATGCCTTTTTATAGTTATTGTCCTTTTTGCCCTTCAACTTCAAATAATTGCCTTAATATTCTTGAAGGGCTTAAATCCACTCCTAACCCTTTGCTCAAAGATCATTGAATGGCTGGCAAATCACTATGGTACGATAGAAGTCAGTGACTTTACGGCTGTTGCAGTTACTCTTTGTTCCTTTCTTTTGGTACTGGGTATATTTATTTTGCAAAAAAAGCATATTATATTGGGTCCCTTGGCGAATCGGAAATGAATTGTCAACCCCACTATCCCCTTTTTATTGCAAACGTGAGTTTCATTATGGTAGAATAATCTCGGTGTTTATTGATGCTTATTACGACTCAACAACAGTTCAATCGGAGGTAGAATTTTGTATATACAAGACATGATAAAAAATTTGAATGACTTTTGGTCTCAGAAAGGGTGTTTTATCGAGCAACCCTACGACATGGAGATGGGGGCAGGTACCTATCATCCCTCGACTTTTTTCAGGGTCATTGACGAAAAGCCTTGGAAATGTGCATTTATTCAACCCAGCAGGAGACCAACCGATGGACGTTATGGGGAGAACCCAAACAGGATGCAGCGGTTTTATCAGTATCAGGTGTTGATCAAGCCTTCGCCTCAGGAATCTCAGGAAGTCTATTTGGAATCGTTAAAAGCGCTTTCAATTAATCCGAAAGACCATGATATCCGGTTTGTTGAAGACAATTGGGAATCTCCTACGCTTGGAGCTTGGGGTGTTGGATGGGAAGTCTGGCTTGACGGAATGGAAATCACACAGTTCACTTATTTCCAACAGGTGGCAGGAATTGAACTCAAACCAATTACTTTGGAAATCACGTATGGAATCGAGCGAATTGCCATGTATTTGCAAAATGTGGAAAACGTTTACGATTTGAATTGGAATGAGAACACAAAATACGGTGATTTATACAAAAGAAACGAAATAGAATATTCTAAGTACAATTTTGAAATAGCGGATACCGATTTGTTGTTTAAATTGTTTGACCAACATAAAGGAGAATTTTTACATCTGCTTGAAAATAATTTACCTGTTCCGGCATACGATCAGTTGATTAAATGTGCTCACTATTTCAACTTACTGGATGCCAGGAATGCCATCAGTGTTGCTCAGAGACAGGCATACATCAAACAAATCAGACGATTGGCCATCAGCTGTGCAAAAAAATATCTAAAAGAAGATGAGGATACAGAAAGTGCTTAGAATAAACAGCCTTCTTATTTCGTCAAATATTCTTGTAACCATCATTTATAAGTTATTGGAGGTAAATAGTAATGAGTGATTCCGAATCCCTTATTCCGGATTGTGTTGATCTAAATAATGCCTTTCAGATTCTGGAGATTTATCACAATGGGGAAGAGAAAAGGGCAATACAAATGGTTCGAGAACATCTGAAATACTGTGCCGCATGTTTTAGACAATTTCATTGTGTCAGTGTTATCGAAGAAGTGGTCACGGGAAAGCACGCTGATGATGTATATCTGGAGTTTATTAAGGTTGTTGACAGGATTGGAAAGAACAAACAAATCGAACAATACGAACTTGAAGAATTGTATATTGATTTTCTTTCGGGGAAGTGTTTAAATTCCGATAAAGGTTATTCCGAAGAGGAATACGAGGCTGTACAAGATTTTTACGACAAACTCAATGAACTGATTGAAGATGAGGAGCAACTACATGAAAAGTATACCAAACATCATTTCTTCACTTGGGGTGCTGTTGCTGCAATTGTGACCATTACCGTGTTAACCGTGGGAATCCTGAATACATCAAGGGTTGATTTGGTGAATAAAAAGGCGTTTAACGAACAAATTTCTTTTCCGTCTTACACCGATCAAACAGCGTATACACCCACAGAATTACAGACTCAGGGTGTTAACACTGCTGAAAGCAATATTGTAAGTGCACAGTTTGGATTACCCGTAGACCGAGAATTGGAAGAAGGGTATTTCAATCCAGTGAGAACCAAGCAAAATAATTTATTTACAGTTAGTATGAATTATTAATTCAACATGTTTGGAGTGAAATAATTGAAAAAAATATTGAATAAAATCCCTTTTTCAGTGACATTGAAGTATACACAACTGGCCCAGGAAATGCAATCCAAAGGGATAGATGTGATAAGACTGACAGCCGGAGAGCCTGATTTTGAAACGCCTCGGGAAGTCAGTCTTTCTGCTAAGAAGGCTATAGATGATGGTTTTACAAAATATACCCCCGCATCCGGTATACCTGAATTGCGAAAGGGAATCGCTAATTTGTTGAAAGAAAGATATTTGCTTAATTATGATCCTGCACAAATCGTGGTTACAAACGGCGGAAAGCAAGCACTTTATCAAGCCATTTATGCCATAACGAATCCCGGGGATGAAATCATCGTATTCACACCCGATTGGGTCAGTTATGTTCCTCAGATCGAAATGTGTGATTGTAAGGCTGTTTTTGTGGATACGGATGCTGAGAAAAACTTTCAACCGGATGTAGAAAAAATCGCTGAAAAGATAACGGAAAGAACACTCGGAATCATTATCAATTCACCCAATAACCCCACCGGTACC
This sequence comes from Thermotogota bacterium, assembly GCA_034659095.1. GTDB lineage: Bacteria > Thermotogota > Thermotogae > MWEM01 > MWEM01 > JASUTC01. The sequence continues at coordinate 30,695 of JAYEGQ010000299.1, read as the reverse complement.
GTTTACTCCAAAGAAACACTGGAGAAAATTGCTGATTTGGCCGTAGAGAAAAACATCTGGGTCATTTCGGATGAAATATATGCCACTCTTGTGTATGAAGGAACCCATGTGAGTTTTGGTACATTGGGGAAGGTTTTTGATAAAACAATTACCATTAACGGTTTTTCCAAATCCCATGCCATGACGGGTTGGAGATGCGGGTATGTGGCAGCACCTGCTGCTATTGCCAAAGAGATTGGAAAGATGCAATCCCATCTTTCCTCCAATATCAATTCCATCACTCAAAAGGCAGCTTTAAAGGCATTAACCGTTGATACAACTTACATGAAAGAGGCTTTTGAAAAGAGAAGGGAAATTGTTTCAAGTGCCCTTGACGATATAAGAATTAATTATTGTCATCCTGCAGGTGCCTTTTATTTCTTTATGGATTTTGAATGGGTTAAAGATGCCTACCCCACAGATGACGATTTAACCATGGATTTGATTCAGAATTACGGTCTTGCCATGGTTCCCGGCAGTGCTTTTCATAAACCGTGGTTCATGCGCCTATCTTATGCTTCATCTGAAGAAGAGTTGCAAAAAGCGATGGGCATTTTAAAAGATTTCAAACAAAATCATTAAACCATAGAATTGATTTTAAGGCGTTCATATGAACGCTTTTTTATTTGTGGAGGTTATAAAGATGAAAAAGGAATTGTTATCATCGAGAATTCACTTGGCAAACCTTCCAACACCGTTGGAAGAGATTAAAGCTGATTTTATTAACGAGGGAATTGAAGTTTGGTTGAAACGAGATGATTTAACTGAGTTTGTGGGAAGTGGTAATAAAATCAGGAAGTTAGAATATCTACTATATGAGGCAAAGGAAATGGGAGCCAATACCGTTGTAACATGTGGTGGAATTCAGTCAAATCATTGTCGAGCCACAGCATATGCAGCAAGAAAATTGGGGTTGAAGCCCGTACTGTTTTTAAGAGGTTCAAAGCCTGACAGAGCTGAGGGAAATCTGTTTCTGGATAAACTCTTAGATTCTGAGATTCATTATATAACGGCAGAAGAATACCAAAACCGGGAAGAGATCATGTCTGATTACCGTGATCAATCCACTGATCCTAAGAAAGTATATCTCATACCCGAAGGCGGGTCCAATATCATTGGATCTTTGGGGTATATAAGAGCGGTTGGTGAAATGGCCGAGCAAACCCGTCTAAACTCATTCGATGCCATCTTTTGTCCGGTTGGCAGCGGTGGCACATATGCCGGATTATTGGCGGGATTAAAGATCAACAAGATAAAAACACCGCTCATTGGAATCAACGTAACCCTGACGCCCAGCTCAGATTTTGAGACAAAGGTTAAGGGGATCTGTGAAGAGTACGTTCGCATGAAATTATTGGATGAAATGATAGAAGAAGAATCAATCAAGATCATCGATGATTACTGTGGAGAGGCATATGCCGTTCCAACTGAAAAAGGGATCGGGTATATTCAATCCTGTTTACTTCAAACAGGGATTCTACTCGACCCGGTATACACGTCAAAGGCTTTTGACGGTATGATAGAAGAATCAAAGAAAAGAGGTTACAAGAGAGTCTTGTTTCTCCATTCGGGGGGCGGGTTCGGAAATTTCGCTTATTCAGGATATTTCAGCGTTTAGAAAAATAAGGGTAAAAAAGACAAAAAAACTATGATATAATTCTGGGAAATTGTTTTTTTCATAGATTGAGGAGGATTTGTAAGATGAGAGATTTTATTTTAAAGTGGAAGGCTGTAATTATCTGGGTAATTGCAGTAGTCTTTACAGCGGGTATTATCTGGTGGGGTGTTGCTTCCTACATCGATATCGGTGGAAATACTTCCCAGCAGCAGTACACACCGGAAGAATATGTTCCCAGCAGAACCGAAGCACTAGCAGTTATTACAAAAGAGTCAACGGACTTGAATCATGCTTATTGGTTGATGCCGTATGAACTTTCAGAAAGAATGCAGGAAATCACAGATTATTACAGAGATTACGGACAGGAAATTGATGAATTGTTCCAGGGGCCTTATTTGGAACTCAATACGGCAAAATCATTGATCGACAATAAAATAGTGGAATACTATGCCGATGAAAATGCCCTTTCACCAACAGAAGAAGAGGTTAACGCACAAATCGAAGCAGTGGTTGCGCAAAACATCAACACGGATGAAATAAAACAACTGGTTATCCAGCGATACGGTAGTTTGGATAATTACAAAGCCTACATCAAACCGTTTCTTGTAGAGCAACTCAAGCGGGACAATGTCAAGGCAAAAGTAACCGAAGTAACCGAAGAGGATATGAAAACATACTTCGAAGAAAACAAAGAAGACATTACTTCAGGAAACAATCAGGTGAAAGCATCACATATCCTGGTTAATGAGAAAGCGTTGGCTGAAGATATTCTGAAGCAAATTCAGGATGGAGAGATCACATTCTCCGAAGCGGCGGTTAAGTACTCCACCGATCAATCCAACAGCGAAAATGGCGGCGAATTGGGATGGTTTTCAAGGGGAGAGATGGTTCAACCCTTTGAAGAGGCGGCCTTTAACGCAGAAGTGGGGACAATTGTAGGTCCCGTTGAAACGGATTACGGATATCATCTCATTGATGTTCAGGATCGGAAAAAACTTGAAACCTATGAAGATTTTGTCAATAACGAGGAAGTCTATAACAACGCAAAAACCCAACTTGCAAATGAAAAATTCGATGCTTGGTTGGAAACATACAAGGCCGAAAACGAATTTGATTATATCTTGAACGATGACGTCTTAAACGTATACGACAAATACCAAGCTATGACAAATAACTCTGAGAAAACAGATAATGAAACCATCAACGAATTTGTCACATGGCTTGAACAATTTATCATTGTTGAAGATGAAGGCATACAAAAACTTGATGCCCGGGTTGATCCACGCAATATCGCTTTATACGTCAGCTCGTTGGAAGAAATGAACAACAATTTTACCAATCAGGAAACCATCTTAAAGAACTTCCAGTCCGTGGCTGATAACACACGAGATGAGTATATGTCAATGAATGTAGAAAAGCTTGACAGTCTTCACGAGGTTAAGGAAAAACAAAGATTGAGCTTGGAAGACGAAGTTGTGATGATAGAAGAGAAAATGGCAGAAACGGGAAATGCCACTGAAACATCTGACAATAAGGCTTACCTTGAAAATCTGAATCAACAACTCAGTGCCAAAAAGGCTGAAATGCAGGTTATTGAAGATGAGATTAGTCAGATTGAAGATGCCAAAAAATATCATGATCTGGTTGAACAGTTGGCTGAACAGAATATTCAACCTACACAAGTAGATGAACTCCTAATGGATATTGAAGAAGAGATACAGGCAAATGAATCAAGAATTGTTGAAGGTTTGAATATTCTTTATGACACAAATACCACTTCCAAACAAGTAGTTAACATGCTGAGAAAATATGAACCTGACAATTCTGAAGTAGCGTTGAAATGGTTCCAGCAACAGATTGGTCAGTACATGATGTACTTAAACGACGAAGAAATCTTCAAACAATATAGAATGATTCTTGAACCTCAACTGTTACAGTATCAACTTGGGCTTGCAAAAATTGCACAGTCTGATGAAGAACCGGTTGAGAGACGTGTCAGTGCCTACGAAACGTTGCTTAACTTGATGGAAAAATGGGGTAAATTAGAAGAAGAAGTAATGTACTTAAAAGAATTGCAAGAACTGAAACCGGATTACCCTGACATTGATTTGATTATCCAGCAAGTACAGGAAACCATCGGCGCTACGGAAACAACTGAGTCAACTTCTACTCAGTAAAGATGGAATAAAAAAAGAGAGCCGAAAGGCTCTCTTTGATTTTTTGGCTGGGGCGGAGAGACTCGAACTCCCGCGTGTCGGATCCAAATTCCGATGCCTTACCAACTTGGCTACGCCCCAACTCTGTTTGGTATTTTGCAATATCAAACACCGGTTGATATTCTACTATATTGAACTTAAAATGTCAAGTTCAACAGAAAGAAAAAGGATCGGATGAGCAACTTGAGAAATTTCTGTATCAGAGGGGATAAATGATGATAACAATTAAGGTCATAAACAACGATAGAGAACTAACCTTTGAAGATACCGTTAATGTAGAAAAGATATTGGAAGAATCGGAATTTAAACCCGAAAGACCTGTGTTGGGAGCAAAAGTCAACAACCGTTTAAGGGAATTGAAAAACGATGTTTTCACCGATTCGCAGGTTCAGTTTATTGATATTACCCATTCAGATGGCATGCGAATGGTGCAAAGGGGCTTGATTTTTACCCTTTATATTGCAGCCAAAGAATTATTTCCAGACCGGAAACTCAAAGTACTCCATTCAGTTGAAAACGGCCTTTATTGTGAATTGGGAAATTGGGTTCAAAACTCGGAAATCGAACAGCTGAAAAAGAGAATGGGAGAGTTGATTGAAGCCAACCACACATTTACAAAGCATAAATTGGATAAAAGACTGGCGATTATGAAATTTGAGGAGAATGGCGACTTTGAAAAGGTCAGGCTGTTTAGATTCAGAAAAAAGAGCACAGTCAATGTCTATAAATGCGGCGATTTAAAGTATATCAACTACTTTTACGGTTACATGACGCCTAGTACAGGTTGTTTAAAGCCTTTTAATCTGGAAATTTACGGGCAGGGGTTCTTACTTCTTACGGCAACTCAACAATCCCCGGATGCCTTACCGAAACGTAATCAGCTACAAAAATTTTCTCAAGTATTTTTACAGTATCAGAGATGGGGAGAAATACTTGGAATTGAAACCGTAGCTGATTTAAATAAAAAGATCGCCGATGGTAAAATCAAGGATATCATCCTCATGTCAGAAGCCCTTCACGCTAAAAAGATCACGAATATGGCAGAAGAAATTTCCAGAAACCTTGAAAAAAGGTTGATATTAATTGCAGGTCCATCCTCATCAGGTAAAACGACCACGGCCAAGCGTTTAAAATTACAATTAATGGCAGAAGGGTTGAAACCTTTCACCATTTCTTTGGATGATTATTTCGTAGACCGGGAAAAAACACCAAAAGATGAACATGGGAATTATAACTTTGAATCCATAGATGCTCTAAATTTGGAATTGTTCAACAACCACCTGCTGGATTTATTAGAAGGTAAGGCTGTTCAAATTCCCAAATTCGATTTTGTGAAAGGAAAGGGGTTTTTAACTGGAGAGCGATTCAAAATCTCTAAAGAACAGCCGTTAATCATTGAAGGAATTCACGGGTTGAATGAAAAACTGACACAGAGTATTCCCAGAGAATGGAAGTTTAAGATATACGTGAGTGCTTTAACCCAGTTAAGTATCGATGATATAAACAGAATTCCCACAACAGATACCCGATTAATTAGAAGAATTGTCCGTGATAACAGTACAAGGGGACATTCAGCTATAAAAACGATCAGAATATGGCAATCCGTCAGAAAAGGAGAAACACAGTATATTTTCCCATTTCAAGAAGAAGCCGATTACATGTTTTCATCAGCTTTGGTGTATGAATTAGCGGTTTTAAAGATGTATACAGAACAATTACTGGTGCAAATAGAGGATGAAAGCGAAGAGAATATAGAATCAAAAAGACTCTTAAAATTCTTGGAGTATTTCCTGCCTATAACAAATACCGGTTATATACCCAAAAATTCAATCATCCGGGAATTTATCGGGGGAAGTGTATTTGAGTACTGAAATGAATAAAAAAGATAGAACAGCATATGATAAAATGATTATGACGAGGCTAAAAAAAATAGAAGGCCAGATCAGGGGCATACAAAGAATGATCGAAGCTGGAAGAAATTGCTCGGATATACTGATACAGATGTCAGCGGTTAAATTTGCCCTGAAAAAGACAAATTATCTGATTTTAAAGCAATATGCGAATACATGTTTACAAGATCTTTCCAATACCGGCGAATCCAAGATGGAGGATTTTCTAATCACAATGAACGAAATTCTATTCGAAATCGATGATGAAACCGATAATACCAACGGAGGTGCAGACAATGAAAAGAACACTTAAAACAATATTTTTGGTTGTTATGATGCTACTCATACTGACAACTTCTTGGACGCTTTTTGCCCAAACCGAGGAGTTTAACGTATATGATAAGTTAAAACCATTTTTCGAATCCCTTTATTTTATAGAAAATGATTTTTATGAAAAGGATAAAATCAATTACGATGATCTCGTTCATTCAAGTGTGAGAGGTCTTATAGCGGGGCTTGAAGACCCGTTCAGTTATTATTTAACCGCTGAAGATGTAGCGGAAAGTAATATCGAGCAAGAGGGAAAATACGGAGGAATTGGAACAGAGGTAACTTACAACGCCCATCTCCAGGTGATAGAAATTGTTGCCCCCATGTTTGGAACACCGGCTTACAAAGCGGGTATAAAAGCAGGAGATTTAATCGTTACTATTGATGCCAGTCCTGTTGAGGATATGACCTATATGGAAGCTGTGAACAATCTCAGGGGCATTCCCGGTACTGTTGTGGACCTTGAAGTTGTTAGAGAGCCGGTTGGTGTATTGGAATTCAGTATTGAAAGGGCAGAGATAAAAACAGCTATGGTTCAATACGGAATGGTGGATTACCAAGGTATCAAAACGGGTTATGTCAGAATCAACAACTTCTTTAAAAACACCAGTACAGAACTCAGAAAAGCGCTAAATGACCTGTATGATCAGGGTATGCAGTCGCTGGTTCTGGATTTGAGGAATAATCCCGGCGGGTATCTGACACAGGCTATTCTTGCTGCATCCATGTTTGTCGATTCGGGTGAGGTGATTGTTACCACCAAATCTGCGGATAATTTCATCAACACATATCGATCATTGGGCAATGAATTTGAAAATATCCCCATGATGCTTTTGATTAACGGTGGTAGTGCTTCTTCTTCCGAAATTCTTGCAGGTGCCTTAAAAGATTACAATTTGGCAACTTTGGTGGGTGAAAAATCATTCGGAAAGGCAGCTGTCCAAACACTTTTCCCACTTTCAAACGATGGGGAATTATGGTTGACCACTGCTCATTATTTTACTCCCAATGGAAATGACATTCATATCATAGGGATAGATCCGGATATACTGGTTGAATACGAAGCCCCTGAACAAACGGAAGAAGAACTGGATCATACAAGCGATAGTACACGATTTGTCATTGATGTCAACCCTGACAGGGACAATCAATTAAAAACGGTATTGGATCTGTTCGTAGAACAGTTTGCCATGGGGGTTGATGGAGGTCAGTACAAATAAAGGATGATCAAAGCACTTTTTTGTATCTTTTCAGTTGTCTTGGGTATTTACGCCGTTTTTTTCGGTGTACAATCCTTGGATGATATTCAATGGCGTATGGAGTCCAAAGTGGTTCAGTACACTGAGCCACCCTTTATAGCAAAAAAAGAACCCTTACAAAGCACATTTGGAGAAGGGTTGAATTTTGAGGACCAGTTTTCGAATATCTATTGCTATACCTATGATGATTTTTTAAACTACGTTGAAATATACAAAAAAGACAGGGAAATAAATATTGAAGTGAAAGAAACAAATGCAATCAGGGAAGGTATTGTACAGTCAGCCGTGGCTTACGGTGAAGGAATAAAGATTCATTACGAGCCTTCTCTGTTGATTGTTTTAAATGGTTACGGTTCTGAAGAATTAATTCTGGAAATGGAAAGAGAGAATGATGACAGGTTTTTAAGGTTATTATTACCAAATGGCCAATATACACAATCAATCGCAAGAATTTTTAGGCAAATGGACTTACCGTATGCACTTAATACTAACGGCCTGAATGAACAAGAACGCTTAAAAGCTTTACAGTCCGCTTATTTTCCAAGGTACACCCTTGAAATTTCAAAAGCAAGCACTTCATTTGAAAGTAATTTGTCCTCTAATGAATTACAATTGAGAATGAAGGGGATCATCTACGATGCTTTGATTGAAAGTTATGAAAGTGGATGGCAAATGGTTGTTTTTAACGCCACCATTAAAAATTTAAAGGCACTTCAAACGGTCCTGGATGAGATGGCGCCATTGCCGGTTAAATTGATCCCTTACCCTTTATGGAGAGATGATGAATGAGTTGTTTATTTGATGCGTTATTTTTTCCTGTTCCTTTTTTTAGAAGAACAGAATGTAGCTATACAAAGTCATTCATTGCATTATTAATCGTTATCATCATCAACCTGTTGTCGGACAGAAGGTTTTTAGGAACCCTTTTTTCTTTTTTTGGTGTTACGGCTTTTTTGTTTATCTTGTTAATTCCAATTTTTTCACTTTTGTTGCTCTTCGGACTTGATTTATTGCTAATAAAAGAGGATAAAAACCATTGGATCAAAACGCATATCCCCTTAACATATGTTCCCTATCTATTTTTACCTCTTGTTAGGCCTTTTGTGGAAAGAACAACCTGGCAATTTCAATTCTTTGGTTGGATCGTTATTTTGTTGTTATGCCTTTGGTCTTTTATTTTACTGGATATGCTGATGAAGAAAAACAGATATTCAGTGTTACGTTTTTTTCGTGATATTGGCTTGTTGATCTTGTTATTTGTTATATAATCTTTTTTGAGAATACGGTGAGATAGTTTATGATGGAGTTTGTTGGTCGATTTGTACAAAGGTTTTGGAAAGAGATCATATTGGTGTCTATCTTAATAACCGCTTTTTTCGGTTATTACGCCTCAACTATCAGCATCAATACGGATTTAACAACCCTTTTGCCTGAGGATGATGAATACGCCCAACAGTACAAAGAACTTTTTTCAGGTGACGTTATTGGTGATTCGGTTGTAACGGTATTTGATTACGATGGTAACCAGAAAAATGCCCTTGAGTTTGTGGGTTTGTTGAAGGAAAGATTGGAGAAAAAAGTAGACATCGTGAAATTCTTCCAAAACGTAGATTCCATGGCCATGATGGGAACCACAGGTTTGTTGTTATCCAGTAGCAACATATTTGAACAACTAACTTCAACACTTAATTATACCCGGTTCTTGTTGGACAACCCCGCTGCAATCGACTTTTCAATCGTTAGGAATGCAGGAGCATCTTTAAAAGAAATCGAAGAAGTCTTTAACAAGGTTTTGGATATTGAAAACCCTCAGAATTACGTCATCTTCAGCCCGGATAACGAAATATTTCTCATCAACATCATTTTAACAAAGCCTGCCTTGAACTTGGATTTTGCAGCCCGTGCCTTGGAGGAAATTGAAGATGATATCGATAGTTTGTTATCTGAAACAAATTACGATTATCAGTATGGGATGACCGGGTCTTATCAACAAGCGTTGGATACCAATGTGGTGATTTCGAGGGATTTATCCATCACCACGATTATTACTTTGACTTCAATTTCACTGTTGTTCTTTATCGTTTACGGAAATTTGTATACTACGCTTTCCATATTTATTAGTTTAATTATGGGTACCCTTTGGTCTGTGGGTATTTTTCAATTTATCTTCCAAAGCATGGATTTTATGTCCAGCTTCGTTATCGCTTTGTTATTAGGTTTAGGAATCGATTTCGGTATACATCTTTCTCACAGAATATCAGAAGAATTAAGTGAACATGCTCAGGAATTCAACAAAAGCGGAAAAATTAGAAAAAGAGAGTTAACAAAAGAAGCTGTTATGAATGCTGTCAAACATACCGGACGTAATACGCTGATTGGCGGCCTAACAACCATTGCTGCCTTTATGTCCCTCATTTTCGTGGATTCACCGGCGTTGCAACGTCTAAGTATTATGGCAGGGATTGGTATACTCGCCTTTTTATTCGTTATGATTGTTGTTTTGCCGTCATTACTGATCTTCTTCTACAGATATTTGAAAATCAAAGAAAAAAAGATTCAACCTGCAAAAACCGTGTTTAAGAGCATGATAAAGGGTTCAAGAAAAAGGCCTAAAATAATTGTTGTTAGCCTGTTAATTGCACTTATTCCGTTGTTTGTCTTGACTTACAAATGCTTTAAAAACTTTAACTATACACCGGCAGAAACCATACCCATGGATATTGAAAGTGCCAAAGTATTTCAGAAGATTACAGACCACGATATTTTCTCAAATGCAGACAACTCAATCATTACATATATCTCAGATCCGAAGAAGCTTTACGTTGCAGAGCAGTCCATATATGAGCGTACACCGGATTTGGGCAATCTCAATTCTTTGGCTTCTTTTATTCCCAAAGAGATGTTTGAGAACTACGATTCCTTTAAAATGAACATTGAAAAAATCATTAGTACCTCACAGAACGCTTTTACCTTGCTTCTCTTCAAAAAGCTTGGGGTTTACAGTGATTTGGATTATCTATATGGCTTGTTTCAAAACAGCCCCAATTTTTCCAGTTTCATCAATTCCATATTCCAAAGCGACATTTTGCCCAACGAGGCAAAAAAATATCTTAGTACCTATATCGATGGTGAAATGGTCTACAAAATTTACGCTGAACCCACCTACGATATTTGGGTGGATAACAATCTAAAGGGATTTGTTGAAGGGTTGAAAAAAACAGAACATGATTTTTACGGTTATCCCATCATCTATTATAAGGTCATGACCAGTGTCATTAAGTCAATAATATTTGCCGTGTTGTTAGCTTCCATCATTATTGCTATGACTGTTCTTTTTTCCCTTAAAAAATTTTCTGACTCAATCACAATCTTGCTTGTTCTTGGGATGACCATCATTTTTCTTTTTGGGTTTTACAACCTGTTGGGAATGCAGATCAACTTCATGACCATATTAGCCTTACCTTTAATGATGGGGATGGCCATTGATGCTCCTATCCACCTTATCGGAAGATTAAGGGAAGAAGAGGAAAAGAGCGCAAAACCGGATTATCTTAAAAATGTCTTTTTAAAGACCGGTAAGGCAATAACACTAAGTTCAGTTACAACGATCATTGCCTTCTCCAGCTTGTTGTTTGCCAGCTCGCCCATACTGGGAGAATTTGGTGTCATCATGACCATGGGCATTGCTTTTAACTGGATAATAACCTTTTTCTGGATGAAGTCTTTTAGAGACATGATCAAAAAAAGAGAATGGAATGGTGATAAACGTGAAACTGATGCTATGTGAGCTTACAGATTTCAAAACAATCAGGGTAACAGTTCAGTATGATGATGAAAATGATAAAAACAATCCTGTGTTTGTTGCCCGGATTGAAAAAGAAGATATCGTTTGTGAAATTGTACATCAAACACAAAAACATGACCTGATAGAATATAAATTAACAATACCCTTTGATTTATCACTCCAGATGTTAAGACAAAAGATAGACATCTTACTAATTGCAACCACAAAAAAAACATCGAGACTAAGACTAAAGAAGACCACAATCATTGATCATTTTGCAGAAAAAGTGCAAGGGATTGACTTTTTCCCAAAAGTCGAAAAAAAACAAACCCACTTTAAATTATTTTCTCCCCTTGCTAAATGGGTAAAGTTAAAATTCTTCCATGAAACTGATATTCAAGAGATAGAAATGGATTACGATGAAAGAGGATTTTGGTTTAGTTGTGTTGAAGGAGACTTACATTTACAAGAATACACCTTCGTACTGAATCATGAAGGGAAGGTTTACGAATCCATTGACCCCTTTTCCTATTCACTCACCCTTAATTCAAAACGTTCGGTAGTTATTAATAAGCAAAGATTAAAATCATTCAAAGATGAGTTTAAGAATCCTGAAAATCCCTGCGATTGCGTTCTTTACGAGACCCATATCCGTGATTTTACATCTGACCCGACTGTTGACTTTGAACAAAGAGCAACTTATCAGGCTTTTGTTCAACAGGAAATTACCATGAATGATGGAATCGCTGTCGGAGTCGATCATTTAAAAGAATTGGGAGTGACTCATGTTCACATCCTTCCCATTCAGGATTTCAAGTCCGTTACCGATGATCATCCTGCTGATTATAATTGGGGGTATGATCCCCTTTGCTATAGCGTACCCGAGGGCTCTTATGCAACAAATCCTGCAGACCCTCTTTCAAGAATCAACGAAGTCAGAGAAATGGTGAACACCTTGCATGAACATTCTATTGGATTAATCTTGGATGTGGTTTATAATCATACTTATGAGACAGAAGGATCAATCTTCAACAACATTATTCCAGACTATGCCTATCGTTGGAGTGATTATGGAGAACTTTCAAACGGCTCAGGATGTGGCAACGAGTTAGCCACTGAAAGGCTGTTTATAAGAAAGTACATCATCGATACTCTACGACACTGGATAAAATGGTATCATGTAGATGGATTTCGATTTGATCTGATGGGATTAATGGATACGGATACCATGTATATCATCGAAGAAGAATTGAACAAAGAAAAAAACATGATTCTCTATGGAGAACCCTGGACAGGGGGCTTGTCAGTTTTACCCGATGATAAACGCTCCACGAAAGGGTTTCAGAGGGGTCACAGAATTGCAGTCTTTAACGATGAAATGAGAAATGCCATCAAAGGGTTTCCGGATGATGATTCCCGTGGTTTTATCAGCTCACAAATTGTTTGGACCGATACCGTATTAGGCTCCATGTTGGGTGCTATTGGTTATGAAGATCATCTGTTAAACATAACGGATAATCCCTGTGAACAGATTGTCTATACATCCTGCCATGACAATCTCACCCTATTTGACAAGATTAAAAAAAGTAGCCCTGAAAAAAACTGGAATGAATGGCTCTATATGAATCGACTGGCCGCATTCATAACAATTATGTCCCAAGGAATCCTGTTTCTCCATTCCGGTGAAGAATTCGCAAGAAGTAAATACATGCATCACAACACGTACAATCTTGGAGATATCTACAACAGCATCCATTGGCATCAGAAGGCAAAATACTACGATTTGTTCGAATACTATCAAAGATTGATCACCATTCGGAAAAATCACCTGATTTTCAGACTCGGAAAAAAAGAAGCCTTAGAATCCAGAATTAACCTGATCCATCGCCTGGAGGGGGCATTCGCCTTTACCATAGACGGCAGAGGAATCGACTCTTGGAAACACGCCGTCATCGCCATCAACATGACTAACGAAGACCTGTGGTTTAAACTCCCCGAACTCCAATCCGGAGAAGGCTGGAACATCACCGTAAACCCCTATCAAGCCGGAGACTCGGTTCTTGGGGTCGCCAAAAGAGAATTACAGCTCGCGGAAAAGAGCTGGTATTTGTTGTATATATGATCTCCAGCATTAAATCCCCCCCAAGTATTCCTGTGGGGGGGGTTAAACGATATAACTTGAAAAGTAACTGTAAAGTTAGATCTTAAGAATGCACTCCTATGGGTTATATAGTAGCCTTTAATTATGTTTACAATCGAAGGAGAAATAAATGTTTAATTACTTAAAAGGAATTATAACCGAAAAAGCGGAAGACAACAGAATCGTCCTGGAAGTCAACAACATTGGATATGAAATATACTCCGATAACGAGCTCTACAACTGTG
>JAYEGQ010000299.1:0-17075 GCA_034659095.1 Thermotogota bacterium | reverse complement strand
AAGGAGAAATAAATGTTTAATTACTTAAAAGGAATTATAACCGAAAAAGCGGAAGACAACAGAATCGTCCTGGAAGTCAACAACATTGGATATGAAATATACTCCGATAACGAGCTCTACAACTGTGAGGATGAAATCTGTAAAGCGTGCGTAGTCTTGGTCCCCGGAGAAGACGAATTTAGGCTCTACGGATTTAAGACAGAAGAAAAACGCAAGTTGTTTAATCTGCTTCGCAGCGTCAGTGGTTTAGGTTCCAAATCGGTTATTAAAATACTCTCATCAGCAGAATCCCTTGAAATCATAGAGGCGATCAGCTTTAACGATACAGCCTTTTTGAAAAGTTTGCCGGGTGTTGGAAAAAAGACGGCAGAAAGATTAGTTTTAGAATTGAAATCAAAAATGAAGGATATTTCTGAAAATTTGAAAATCGAAGAAACGAAAGAAAATGAAGACAAGATCAAAAACCTAAAACTCTTTCAAGAAGCATTGGAAGGCTTGGAAGTATTGGGATATTCATCGGGTAAATCCCGACAAGTCTTACGGGAACTGATGGAAAAAAAGGAAGATTACACAGTTCAGAAATTGATAAAGGACGCCTTAAAGAAATTTTTGGAAATAAATTGATAAAGGGGGAAAAAAATGCTTGGGATAATCTTGGCGGCTGGAATGGGAACACGCATGAAATCAAGCCAACCGAAAGTCATGCATCAACTGGTGTCCCATCCGTTATTGGAATGGGTGTTGAACAGTTATGAAAACTTGATAGAAGACAAACATTGTGATAAAATCGCAGTTGTTGTTGGTGAAAATATGCCTCAAGTGGAAGGGTTTTTAAAGCACTGGTCATTGGAAAAGGGAATAGAAGTTCAGATGTTTTATCAGAAAGAACGACTTGGAACCGGTCATGCCGTAAAAATGGCGATGCCGGCTATTGAGCGTTTAGAAGATAATGAACCGGTTTACATCCTGTGTGGTGATGTACCACTGATCAAAAGTGAAACTCTGCAAAAGATGTTGCATGAGGATAGAAAGAGAGACACCGATATCGCTGTTTTAACGGTGGAAAAAAAGAATCCCACGGGGTACGGAAGGATCATCAAAGATCGTGACGGCTTCATTAAAAAGATTGTCGAACACAAAGACGCAACCGAAGAGGAGCTGGCTATTAAAGAAATCAATTCCGGGATGTACCTGGTCAAGGCCTCTTGGTTGAGTAAAAGTTTGAAACACCTGAAAAACGATAATCAGCAAGGGGAATACTATCTCACGGATATCGTAGAATGGGTTGATCAAAACGGAGGAAAGGCCATATCCGTTGTGACAGAGGACCATCATGAAGTCAGTGGCATCAACAACCGTTATCAACTCTCCATTTTGGAAAAAGTAGCCCGAGAGCGCATTAACAAAAAGCACATGCTGAACGGCGTGACCATGATCGATCCTGATCAGGTTTATATCGACCCGGAAGTTCTCATAGAACCTGATTGTATCATCGAAGCCATGTCCATCATCAAAGGACAGACCATGATAAAAAGTGGAACTATCATCGGGCCCATGACACAGATAGAAAACAGTACAATCGGAGAAAACAACATCGTTGAACGATCGCATTTATCCGGTGTGCAAAGCAAGAATAACGTAAAAATCGGGCCTTTTGCCCGATTAAGGGAAAATACGATACTTGAAGATAATGTAAAGATCGGAGATTTCGTAGAAACGAAGAAAACGATCGTTGGAAAAGGCTCTAAGGCACAGCATTTGTCGTATCTTGGAGATACAACCATAGAGGAAGATGTTAATATCGGAGCCGGGACTATCACTTGTAATTTCAATGGTTTTAGCAAGAATAAGACACTCATTGAAAAAGAAGCCTTTATCGGGTCCAATACATCGTTGGTAGCACCCGTAAGGATTGGAAAAGGTTCTATTGTTGGAGCAGGTTCGGTGATCGTGCGCGATGTCCCTGAAAACACATTGACAATAGCCAGGGGAAAGCAGGCTAACAAAGAAAACCGTGCCGCAGAATTGAAAAACAAGTATAAAAAAGAAAAGGAAGGGTGATCATATGCCTTTCAGTCGTCCCGTCATGAAATTCTTCTCCGGCAGTTCAAATTTGAAGCTCGCCAGGAGAATGTCGGACTACATGAACATTAAACTGGGTGAAATGGAATTATCAAGATTCTCCGATGGTGAGGTGAATATTCGTATTGCCGAAACCGTCAGGGGACACGATGTTTTTGTCATGCAATCCACTTGTGAACCCGTTAACGACAATTTGATGGAGTTGTTGGTCATGATCGATGCCTTTAAAAGGGCTTCCGCCAATTCCATATCAGTAATCATTCCTTATTTCGGATATGCCAGACAAGATCGAAAAGCAAAAGGGAGAGACCCCATTTCGGCAAAGCTTGTCTCCAACCTTATCACCAAAGCCGGTGCGGATCGTGTTATTACTTTGGATTTACATGCGGAACAAATTCAAGGATTTTTTGATATCCCCCTTGATAATCTTCAATCCTTTCCGGTATTTATAAAATATTTTCAGCAAATGGAGTCCTTTAATGAAGACGATTTTGTTGTGGTATCCCCGGATGTAGGCGGTGTGAAAAGAGCACGAAGACTGGCTGAAAAGATGAAAATGTCTTTGGCTATCTTGGATAAACGAAGACCCAGAGATAACGTGGCTGAAATCGTAAACGTAGTAGGGGATGTGGATGGTAAACATGCCATCCTATTTGATGATATAATAGACACGGGAGGATCACTTGTGGGTGCCGCAGAGGCTCTCAAGGCAAAAGGAGCAAATGATGTTATCGCTTGTGCAACTCATGGTATACTGTCAGGCGATGCAGTCAATCGCCTTGAGCATTCACTGATCAAAAAGGTGCTAATTACCAACACCATCCCCCATGACGAATTACCGGAAATGTTTACCGTTCTTGATTTGTCAAGGTTATTGGGAGAAGCGGTACTAAGGGTAAGGAAAAACCTGTCAGTCAGTATATTATTTAATTAAAAATGTACATTTGTACGATAAATCTAAGGAGGAATAGGAAAGATGAGAAAATTCGCAATGGAAGTACAAGAAAGAAACCGTGTTAAAACATCCGGTTCAAGAAAGGTCAGAGTTGACGGTTTCATTCCGATTGTTGCATATGGTCCGGATTTCGAGTCAAGAACATTTGAAGTAGATTTTGCTACCTTCGATTCAGTAATTCACAAAATTTCAAACACAACACCTGTAACACTTCAGATAAAAAATGAAGAGGGAAATGTGGAAGAAATATTGACCTACCTTAAAATGGTTCAAAGACACAAAGTGAATGACAGACCGATTCACATTGATTTTTATGTACCGTCAGCAGGACGTGTTATGAACATAGAAGTTCCCATCCACTTTATCAACGAACCCAAAGGCATTGAACATGGTGGCGTTTTGGAACATCATTATGATGCTATCCCTATAGAAGCCCTTCCAAAAGATATTCCTGAATCCATTGAGATCGACATATCCGATTTGGATGTAGGAGAGTTTATCCAGATGAAAGATGTGCCAATGGGAGAAGGCCTCAAAACACATATCGATGGAGAAGAATACATCGTATCCGTTCTTGAGCCGAGAACCATTCCTGTTGAAGAAGAAGAGGAAACAGAAGGACTGGAAGAAGAAAGTATGGAACCGGAAGTTATCGGAGAGGAAACCGAAGAAGAAACAAAAGAATAATTACGGCTTATGAAAAGAATTGCAATGATTGGATTAGGGAATCCCGGCCCGCGTTATACCTCAACAAGGCATAATGCGGGCTTTTTGTCATTGGACGAATTTATTAGACGTTACGCCGTCATACAGAAGGAAGAGAATAAAAAGTCTTATCAATTGTATCAGTGTATAATGGAGGGTGTAAAAGTCTATTTACTGAAACCCATGACATACATGAACTTAAGCGGGATTGCAGTAAGGGAATTTGCCCAAAAAACAGGTCTTGAAACAGAAGAACTCATCCTCATCTACGATGATGTTTCCCTTGAGCTTGGCCGCATAAGATTAAGAAAAAACGGTTCTGCGGGAGGTCAAAAGGGAATGAAAAACATCATCCAGGAACTTGGAACAGATGAAATAAAGCGCATTAAAATAGGCATCGGACCTAAAACCATCCCCTCCCTTCCGGATTTTGTCCTGTCCAAATTCCGTGAAGAAGAACAAGAGAAACTTGCATGGGTTTTGGAACAAACTGCTAAAGCCATGAAAGATATCATAAAAGAAGACTTTGACAGCGTCATGAACAGTTACAACGGCCTGAAATGGGAGGATGATGACGATTAAGTGTTCTCGCTGCGGGAAGAGAGAGGCAAGAAGAATCCAAAAGATACACGATGACGGCTTTGAAAAAGAAATCGCTTACTGTGATTTTTGTTTAAACGAAATGATCACCTACGATTCTGTTGAACTAAGCAAAACACATATGAAAAGCCTTGTGGAAAGAGCAAATTTATTTGATGACAAATTTCCTCAAAACTTCAAAGGAGATGATAACATCATCTTCATCCTACTCATGCCCCACTTGATCGTAGAAAACATGTTTGAACACGATCTTTTTACCGAAAAAAGAATCAGAAAAACCATCATCGAAACCCAAATCATCTTCTACGACTTAAAAGTTGAAAAAGCCAGACAAAACGAAGAATACGAAAACGCCATACGTTACCAAAAGATATCAAAAGGCTTAAGAAAATATCTGAAAAGAATTAAGCAATAGACCCCATTTCTTCTAAAAATCGGGATTTGTGATATAATTTACATTGAAAACAATTTAATTTTATTTGGAGGTGCACATTGTGAAAAAGATATTATTAGCCATGGTAACACTTTCAGTCTTAGTATTTGCATTAAGCGGGTGTGGAGTTTTTACACAACCGGAATTGGGGACATCGTGGGATGCTAAAGGAGGAGCTGAGGTTAATGTGGCTTATCCGCCATTAGATGGAGTATATTCCCTTGATATTAATTTAGAATTTGGAGGTATCTGGGATCCGAACAAAGTCAAAACAGGAACGATAAAATTTGGACCGGCAATTGTTACAGACGACAGGATAGACATAGGGAACCCAGAATATACAGTAGTAGACGGAACCTACAACACGAGTACAAAGTTATTACAACTCAGATGTGAAGAGAAAGGAACAGGAACAACAAAAATCACTCTTCGAGGAACCGTTTCAAACAAGACAACGATAAACAATGGTCTTATTTACAAAACATCCGATATGACCAGTTCCATCGGAACATATACAGTAGAAAAACAATAGAAATCTTAAAGACAAATCGGCAACTATTGTAGGGAAGCATCTATAACATTTATAATACTCTAAAAAAGACAAATAAAACATTTGTCAACAAAAAAAGACTGTGTTATAATAATATTAACCCTATTCAGACCAAAGGAGGCCAAGTAATGGAAGTATTAAAAGTCAGTTCCAACTCGAATCCAAACAAAGTTGCAGGAGCGATTGCAGGTGAACTAAGCAAAAACGAATGTGTTGAACTTCAGGCTATAGGAGCCGGTGCAGTCAACCAGTCTGTTAAAGCGGTTGCCATTGCAAGGAGATTTTTGGATGAAAAACAGAAAGACCTTTACATGGTACCGTGTTTTGAAGACGTAATGATAGACGGTGAAACCAGAACGGCTATCTCCATCAAGGCTTGTACAAAAGATCAAGAAGGTGTTGAAGCGGAAATGGAAGGGGAAGAGCAGCCTGAAGATGAATCAGGATTTGCTGAATGAAATTTCCGTAGCCTGTAAAGAAGATAATCGCCTCAGAGATATTCTGAGGCGTGTTTTATCTATGAATGAGAAAGAAATAAAAGAATTCAAAAAAAAAATGAACATTTATTTTATTGGGAGAGACTCCCAAGAAGATTTAGAAGCAAAGCACTTTTTTAGTTTTATCTTAGATGGTTCCAATGCGGAAGCCGTGGCTCAAAAATTGGAATCATATGATTGATGGAGGAAGAGATTGTTTTACTTAAATTATTTTCTCGCTCACACTGTTTCTGATTATGCTTTTACCAACCCAATGAAACTTTACGGTGAAAAACGTATTTTTAATATACTCAAACACACGATTTGGTTTGTACTTGTTTTTCTTGCATTTTCCTTTGATGTAGTCTTTTCAAATCCCTTAAACATTGTCATATTCGTTTCAGCATTGATCCTTCACGCGATTATCGATTTTTTTAGGTTACGAAAATTCAATCCTTGGGTGGTTGAAAGCTTATCGCTTTTTACCTTTCTGTTATTTTCGTTTATCTTTTCAAGCCAATTTGTCAACTCATTTATCACCTCTTACTTTTCACTCTATTTAATTGGAATGGTATGTGTTTCAGTTATTCCAACTCAAATCATGAGAATGACCAAATTGATCGATCCCCTTGAAAATGAATCTGAGGGCATTTCAGAAAGACTCGCCATGTTTATTTTTATCTGTGCCGGTCAATATCTTTTCGCAGTGGCTGCATTGTTAATCGCTTTGGTATACCGATTAATCGTAAAAAAGGAATTTGACCGAACGTGGTGGTTGAGCCCATTAATTGGCTTAACCTTACCGTGGTTTTTTAAAATTTTAATTTTTTAGCAGCCCATTATATGTTATAATTCCTTGATTTAAGAAAAAAATATTTTGATATTCAGGGGGAAAAAATGCGTAGATTCCATGCAATTTCACTTTTGGTCCTTTTGGTAGCAGTAACATCTGTATTTTCATTATCCTTTGATAATTCAATTGAAGAATTTAAAACCTACATTGAACATTATCAAAATGAAGAATCAAAATTTGCCCCTGAGTTTGATTTCATGTCCATTTACAGAAAATACTCACTGGCTATATGCGGGGGAGTTAAAAGCGACCAGCATGATTACGATGTCAATGATCTTCTCGAAGAGATTTACAATGAATACAAGACGGGGGTCCCTGAAGAAGATATCACCTTGGCAGCCTTTTTTGCATACGTTTCCGCGGACCTATTTGGAGACACCTTCGACATTACCGTACTGAATAAATTTCCGCCATTTTATAAAGCTTACAACGAATACGTTCAAAGTGTTAAAAATTATGCAAATGAGTACTTTGCACAATGGATAGGATATGCTATAGGACTGGTTTCAGAACCGCCGGATGATTTGTTCGATGTGGAACGTTCATCACAAAGGCTGAGAATGCGGTTAACACTTGATTATGAATATAACGAAGAATTACATAAAATACTCGAGGAAAACATTGATGCAGCCACTCAGGAAAAACTCAATGACGCCATCAACAAGATAAAAGGTGAATTACGCAGAGACCCTGATGAGCGAACTCTGGAAAGGGCGATCAACCGTTATTCCATTGCCATATTTTCCAGTGTCATAGATAATATTAACGATCAGAAAGATATCATTTCCGACTTGTTTATAGAAAACGCACCGAGAGAAACAAACTGGTGGATTTTAAGATTCTTAGTTTACACTGGTCTGTTTCTTATAGCTTTAAAAATCAAGAAAATATTACCCTTTATGCTATCGGCAATTATTATCTTTGATGCCTTCTTCCTGATTCTTTCAGGAAACCTTGCCCGATCGGACATCGAGGCTTTGATCTACGGTATGATATCCATCATGTTCTTCGCTTTTGCGCTTATTTTATACTCAAGTTCCTTCTTCAACAAAGCAAAGAACATGCGATTAATTGGAACCCATGCCATATTGATTATTATCGTCCTGATGCTTTATCTAATTCCCATGTTTATTTCACCTGAAGTGATGAAAATGGATGAATACAAAGCCTTTTATGAATCACCGGCGTATGAAGCGCTAAAGGATGATGTCATCGGTTGGGAATTTTCGTATTTGAATGAACCTTTTGTGGAGTACAACAATACCAATCTGACGGCTCAAAAAGCAGATGAAGAACTGGTAAAAAGATACAAAAAGGTGATTGGCTACGCCGGTAAGCTGTTCAAGGAATCCGTCAACGAGTTTATGGAAGGCAAACTGGCTGATGAACGATACAAAGAGCTGACAGAAATTGCCGGACTGGTGCCCAATTATGATCCTGAGACCAAATCCCCCAACATCCAAATGTACAACACGACTTCCGGGGCGGTAATTCTTATGTTTATCACCCTGATTTGTTCCATTATCATCGTTTTGAAACCAAAAGTCTTTGAATCAATCTTATATATGAGCGTTGTACTGTTTTTCTCGGTATTTTTCCTGTTTCAAAACGCCCATTATTTCATCGTGGAAAAGGGATTTCCACTCATACACTATGAGCAAGTTTCACCCAGTTATTTATTGTTAATCGGTGTCATCATCCTATCAGTATTATCCATTTATCTGTTTTTCAAAACAGAAGGAAAAGATAGCTAACAACTTTTTAAGGAGGTTTTTTTTATGAAAAGATTGCTTACAGTACTATTAGTTCTCGCGTTAGTTCCGGTTTTTGCAATGGCATTTACAGTAACGATGGTTACAGATACCGGTGGATTGGGGGACCAGTCCTTTAACGATGGCACATGGAGAGGCGTCGAGATGGTAGCCGAGGAATTTGATGAAGTAGAAGCACAGGTCATCCAGTCAAACGAACAGGCAGACTACGTACCAAACCTTTCAAAAGCAGCAGAGATGTCAGATGTTGTTCTCGCAGTTGGATTCTTAATGGTGGATGCTCTGGAACAGGTTGCTCCACAATACCCGGATGTATATTTCATCGGAATCGACTTCGACCTTTCAGCAGCGGGTATCCCAAATGTTAAGACCTATACGTTTAAAGAACATGAAACCGCATTCCTGGCTGGATTCCTGGCAGGAGCCATGTCAGAAAGCAAGATCGTTGGATTCATCGGTGGTATTCCCGTACCAGCCGTTGTAAAATTCCAGATCGGTTATGAGGCTGGCGTGAAGATGTACAACAAACTTCACAATGAAAATGTTCAGGTACTCATCGGATACACACAGAACTTCACAGATTCACAGAAGGGTAAAACCATGACAGAAGCTCAGTATTCACAGGGTGCAGACATTGTTTTCGCAGCTGCAGGACTATGTGGACTGGGAACATTTGAAGCAGCCAAGGAAAAAGGCGAAGGATACTACGCCATCGGTGTTGACGTTGACCAGGATCATTTGGCACCGGGAAAAATCCTTACTTCTGCTATGAAAGGCATCACAACAGCCGCTTACATGGGTGTTCTCGATGCTTATGAAGGTTATTTCTCCGCAGGACATGAAGAACTCGGATTAGAAGAAGACGGTGTTCAGTTGAGTGAGATGAAACACACCAAAGACATTATCCCAGAGTGGATATTGGTTGAAATCGCAGGACTCAAAGCCATGGCAAAAGATGGCGAAATCGACATTCCTGCAACAGAAGAAGAATTGAAGGCATATTAAGAAATAGAAGAAGGCACCTCATACGAGGTGCCTTCTTCCTAACTGTTGATATTCTAAACTAGTTCCAGCAAAAATTTTTACACCTTTGTTTTAGATAAATTAGTGTGTTTTTAATAGAATATCAACAGTTAAGAGGAACAGTTTGATTTCAGGGAGGTGCATAATGCCTTTTCATATACCCACCGAAGAGGAATACAAAGACTATGCAGTTGTTATGAAAGGGATAGTAAAGCAATTTCCCAAAGTTCTTGCAAACGACAACGTAGACCTGTATGTAAAGCGAGGAGAAATACACGCAATAGTCGGTGAGAACGGTGCCGGGAAATCCACGTTAATGAACCAACTTTACGGTTTGTACAACGCCGATGCCGGGAAGATACTGATCAACGGGAAAGAAATTGCAATCGATAATCCCAAAGATGCCATTGCAGTCGGCATTGGAATGGTGCATCAGCATTTTATGCTTGTTGGCCCGTTAAGCGTTGCGGAAAACATCGTATTGGGAGATGAGCCCACAAAAAAGTTCAACATTTTTGATTTGAAAAGAGCAAAACGCGAAGTAAAAAAAATATCGGAAGAGTACGGATTAGAGGTGGATGTGGATGCCAAAATAGAAGATATTCCCGTTGGTACTCAACAAAGAGTGGAAATCTTAAAGACCCTATACAGAGGAGCTGACATCCTTATTTTGGATGAGCCCACAGCCGTTTTAACACCACAGGAAACCGAAGAGTTGTTTGTCGTGTTAAGAAACTTGCAAAACGACGGGAAAACGATTATATTTATCACCCATAAACTCAACGAAGTCATCGCCGTTTCAAATAACGTTACAGTTATGCGTGGCGGAAAAGTTACAGGACAAATCCCCACCGAAGAGACCTCTTCCAGAGAATTGGCCAACATGATGGTTGGAAGAGAAGTCCTATTACGGGTTGAAAAAGAGAAAAAAGAAGTGGGAGAAAAAGTCCTGGAAGTCCAAGACCTGAAAGTGAACGATAACAGGGGATTATCCGCTGTTAAAGGCATTTCTTTTGACATTAGAAAGGGAGAAATCCTTGGGATTGCCGGTGTTGCCGGAAATGGACAATCCGAGCTTGAAGATGCCCTCACCGGTTTAAGGAAAAAAGTAGCCGGAACAGTCACCTTTAACGGTGTAGATATTTCAACAGCCACGCCAAGAGATATTAGAGAGGCTGGAATGAGCCACATCGCCGCTGACCGATTCAAGTATGCCATGATCAAAGAATTTACCGTAGCCTACAATATGGCCTTGGGAAGGCATTATATGCAGCCCTTTGCAGATGGAGGATTCTTAAACCATAAAAAAATCAACGCTATCAGTAAAGAACTGGTGAAAAAATTTGATGTACGTCCCCCTGAAATCCAACTATTTGCCGAAAATCTCTCCGGGGGAAACCAGCAAAAGATGGTTGTTGCCCGAGAGTTTGATTATAATCCTTTATGTATGGTCGTATCCCAACCCACAAGGGGTTTGGATATCGGAGCCATAGAATTTATCCATAGCACCATTTTGGACCTCAGGCAAGAAGATGTCGCCATATTACTGATCTCCATGGAGCTGGAAGAGATCTTGTCATTAAGTGACAGAATCCTGGTCATGTATGAAGGACAAATCATGGGAGAGGTCAAGCCTAATGAAGTATCTATGGAAGAACTGGGCTTAATGATGGCCGGAAGTACATTAGAAGAGGCAAGGGGTGAGGCGAATGATTAAAAAGAAATGGATGAGAATTGCAATACCAATCATATCGATCATCATCTCCTTGTTGATCGCGTCTATCATTATCATCTGGATAGGGGAAGGTTCATTTGCCGATAGAATAGACTTTTTGGTGGAAGCCTATACAGAGCTGATCAAAGGAGCCTTTGGAAACAAAACGGCCGTGATGAACACCATAATAAAAATGACCCCTCTTATCCTGACAGGTCTTGCCGTTGGTTTTGGTTTTAGAGCCGGAGTCTTCAACATCGGTGCTGAAGGGCAGATGGCCATGGGAGCTTTAACGGCCACCATCTTTGCGGTCAACGCAGCTTCACTACCATCATTTATCGCCATCCCCTTGACTATGATCGTTGGGATGCTTGCCGGGGCTGTATGGGCAGGTATAGCCGGGTTTTTAAAGGCAAAAACCGGGGCCCATGAAGTTATCACCACCATCATGTTGAACTGGATTGCCTACAACATCACCAACTGGGCAGTGACAGGCCCGTTTAACGCAGGGGGCGGGATTCCAAAAAGCCCGGAAATTGCATCATCTGCCAAATTACCTAACCTGCTCACTTCACAGGCCAGCTTTATGTCCTTTGGAATTTTAATTGCCATCACTGCAGCTGTAGTGATGTACATCATCTTATATAAAACATCAATGGGATACGAAGTAAAAACCGTTGGTTTTAACCCCTTTGCGGCAGAATACGGCGGTATCAACGTCTCAAAAAACATCATACTGACAATGGCCATCAGTGGTGCTTTAGCGGGATTGGCCGGAACCCTTGAAGCAATAGGCCTCTATCATCGATTTTACGGAACCCTCAGTTCCGGAAAAGGATTTGACGGAATTTCCATTGCACTGATCGGGCAAAACAACCCCTTCGGAATTCTTGCAGCCTCATTGTTAATTGGCGCTTTGCGTACCGGTTCAAATCAGATGCAATTTGCAGGTGTCCCTAAGCATATTGTAATGATCATACAATCCATTATCATATTCTTGGTTGCTGCAGAAAGAATGGTGATGACCATCATGGGATGGAACAAAAAGAAGGGGGCGAAATAAATGAATATATTTAAAGCCATATTAGATGCATTTGCCAACCCCATTTTTTACTCATTGACCCTATCAGCAGCCACACCCCTTTTATTTGCGTCCCTGGGCGGTTTGTTCAGTGAAAAAACCGGTGTCACAAACATCGCTCTTGAAGGGATTATGCTACTGGGTGCCTTTAGCGGAATTGTTGGGACAGCCCTTTTCGGAAGCCCATGGATAGGCATTATCCTGGCAATGATGGTGGGTGTTTCAGCAGCAGCCCTACATGCCTGGGCCAGTATCAATTTCCAAGCAGACCAAATCGTCAGTGCAACGGCTATTATTCTATTAGCGCAAGGGTTAACCGGGTTTTTACTGGAGCCTATTTTCGGCAAACCTGGATCTACTGATATTTACAATAAGATACCCAAAATTGAATTGAAATTCCTTGGAAAAGGCAGCTTTCTATACAATATGATTGGATCATTGAGCCCCTTTGTCTATCTCGCATTGATTTTAGTGGTTGTCTCATGGTTTATCATATACAAAACCAAACTGGGATTGAGAATCAGAGCCGTGGGTGAAAACCCGGAAGCAGCCGACACACTGGGTGTAAGCGTATACGGCATCAGATGGTTTGGCGTACTCATGAGCGGTTTACTGGCATCGTTAGGCGGAGCCTATTTAAGCGTAGGAGAACTGGGACAATTCACCGAAAACATGACCAACGGAAAAGGCTTTATCGCATTGGCCGCTATGATACTGGGAAACTGGACACCAAAAGGCGCATTATTTGCCTGTTTACTCTTTGGTGCCGCAGACGCCATGAACGAACAGCTGCAAAGCAACCCATCATTGGCCATCTCATCATCAGTCAAACCATTGTTTAACCTGATACCCTTCGTCATCACACTAATAGTCGTTGCTGGATTCGTAGGAAAAACAAGATCCCCTGCAGCCGATGGTGAACCATACGAAAAGAAAGGATAAACATGCCACTAGTCATCACAATTCTGAAATACACCGGATTATTTTTTATCATCACAGGAACACTGGGCATGATATTCCAAAAAGAAATCTTGGTTAAACTCCATTTTTCAACCATTTCAGACACAGTCGGAATCTTGTTAATCATCTTTTCATTCATGATAGAAAAACCCGAATACCTAAATTACTGGATCCTATTCACGGTCCTAATAGCCTTCATAGGTCCCATATCCGGAATCGCAATCGCCAAATGCTATTTCGAAAGACACAGAAGGAAGTGAAGAATAAACAAAAAGTGTACAAACCAAAAAAGGAGGGTTTAAAGTGAAAAGAGCAGTCTTATTTATCGTTTTTGCTGTTTTTGTTTTAGGAACACTCATCTCTGCACCAGTAGAGATCGAATTTTGGCACGCCATGGGAGGTGGACAGGGTGAAGCAGTGACGGAAATCGTCAACATGTTCAACAGTCAGAACCCCAACATCGTTGTCAAACCTGTCTACATCGGAAACTACGGAGCATTAAACCAGAAACTACTGGCAAGTGTACAAAGTGACACATTACCTGTACTCTCACAGGCTTACGCAAACTGGACATCAAAACTCTTACAGAGTGACGTTGTAGAACCATTAAACGACTACATCTTCAACGATGAAGTTGGTCTTTCAGATGAAGAATGGGCTGACATCTACGATGTATTCAAAGAAATGGGAAGATGGGGAGACACCTACTATTCCCTGCCATTTAACAAAAGCATATACGTCATGTTCTACAACTCCGATCTGTTTGAACTGGAAGGCCTTGAACCTCCAAAAACACTGGAAGAATACAAAGACACCGCAAGACTCCTGACAGTTGTTAACGAAGACGGAGAAGTGGAAAGATACGGAACAACCTTAAGACCAAATGTTGACACATTAGCCATTTACATGTACAACAACGGTGTTTACATTGTTGAAGAAAACGAAGATGGCGAATACGAAGTCACCATCAACAGCGAAAAAACAAAAGAAGTACTGGAATACCTGAAAGGATTCGCAGAAGAAAACATCGCATTAGTAACTGGAGACTACGAAGACGGCCCATTTGGCGAAGGAAGACTGGCATTCTACATCAGCACCATCGCCGGAAAATCCTACGTAGACCGATCCTGTAAAGGAAAACACGAATGGAACTGGACAGCAATACCAAGCGGAAGCCAGTTCAAACCACCATTGGCAGGAACAGACGTCGTTATGTTTGAATCCGCCACAGACGAACAGAAAAATGCCGCATGGAAATTCATGAAATACCTCATCGATCCAAAAGTCACCACATACTGGGCAATGAAAACAGGATACCTTCCTGTCAGAAAAAGTTCCCTTGAAACAGCCGAATGGAAAACATATACAAAACTCGAACCCAAAGCCGCAGTACCCGTACAATTCTTAGACGACGCCTATTCCGACCCAAAACCAGCCACATGGAACGAAATCAGATACGCCGTCGGAGACATGTTTGCCAACGTCATGTACGACAAATGGACCATCGACGAAGGCTTAGAGTGGATCGAAAAAGAAATCGCAAAATACTTGGCCGAAGAACAATAAACAAAAGAATAAACTAAACAAACAAGAAGACAGATGGGACAGGTTCCTTGATTAACGTATCAAGGGCCCTGTCCCATCTTACTCTTTCTAACTCTATCTCAAATCAAATTTCTTTATTTCCTGCCATTCCTCAAAAACCCAAACCCCACAAAAATCCCGGAAACTAAAATATTCAAATAATACGAAACCATCCGCCACAAAAACACCGAAAACATCAAAACATTTACATCAACAAACGACTTTAAAAACAAAAAGTAAAACCCTTCAACCCCCCCGGAAGCGCCAGGTGTCGGAATGACACTGGAAGATACATTCAACAACATCGTACGATTCACCATCTCCAAATCAACCGCAACGCCAGTCCCAAGCAAAATAACAACAGCAGAAACCACATACAACGAATAATTAACTACATTCAAAGCTGTCAGCTTTAAAAATAAACCCCGCTGAGAACCAAACTCCTCAAACATCTTGACAAACTCCCTGGCCCGGTTATCTATATTCGCCTTGATCTTCTCATCATGCTTCATTAAACGCAACTTCCTCAGAAGCTTTAAAACAACTCCCACAATCCAATCAATCGTTCTTTGATGTTTCCCCAAAAAAAACATCAACAACGCAATAGAAGCATTAATCCCAATTGCCACCAAAGCTACAGAAGCCGTATACACGGACAACCGATGCCAAGTTAAAAACAAAGCCACAGACCCCAGCAAAGAAATGGCCACCTGAAAAGTAAACGACTTGTACAGAATAGCCGCAATAGACTGCTCGTATTCAATACCTTCCTTGGAAAAATAATAAACCGTAAAGGGTTGTCCACCGGTAAAAAAAGGCGTAATCAGATTAAAAAATTGAGTCATCATGGCAATCCTAAAACAACGCAAAAAAGGAACTCTTCGAATTCCACCGGTAACCGTTTTCAACATCAAAGACTCATTCGCCCAATTAACAGTTATACAGAGAAAGGCAAACAAAAAAAACTCATATTTATAATCCAAAAAAGCCCCTTTAATTTTATCAAAATCAGAAAAAAGGGCAATCAAAACGTAAATCAAACAACCAAGAGCAACAACCAAAATCGTATACGTCAAATACTTCTTCACTAACCTCACGACACCATCACTTCATCAACGATTAAAAGACTTCAACCACTCTTGAGCCTTCTCAAGAGCCCTCAAAACAACCTGATCCATATTATAATACTTATACTCAGCCAGCCGACCCACAAAAAGAACATTCCCGGAATCCTCCAAAGCCTGAACCTTTTGCAAATACTGTTCACGTTTCGACAAATTCTCCTCATTTAAAACCACATAGTAAGGCTCCCCTACAGCCTTAGGATATTCAAAACAGACCGTCGTCTTATCCGAAGACTCCCCTAAAAAATGCTTAAATTCCGTAATTCGTGTCCAATCATAATCATTGGGATAATTTACCGTAGCCACAGGTTGAAAAAACTCACGATCATACGTCTTAAAATCCAACGCCAAAGAACGATATGCCAACTTCCCGAAACGATAATCAAAATAGCGGTCCAATTTACCCGTATACACCGTTAAACGGGGAGAAAAATCATCACAGACAGAAAAATAATCCGTATTTGTCATGACTGAAATCCCGGGATGATCCAAAATATTTTCAATCAATGCCGTATAGCCCCTCTCAGGAACCCCCTGATACTGATCAGAAAAATACCGATCATCTCTATTATAACGAACGGGAATCCGCCTGGCCAAAGAAGCACTCAACTCCTTTGGATCGCACTCCCATTGCTTAATTGTATAATACTTAAAAAAAAGCTCATACAAATGCTCCCCCACCTGAGAAACAACAGCGGATTCAAAATTCTCATCAGAAGCACCCACATCAGCCTTCACTATTTCCCCCTTAAGAAAATCAGTCATCTCAGTCACATTCAAACGCGTCCCAAACACCTGATTAATCGTATCCAAATTAATAGGGAAAGGAAAAAACTTCCCCTGGGCATAAGACAACACCCGATGCTGATAATATTGAAAAGACCCAAACCGATTCAAAAAATCCCACACAGACTTCTCCGACGTATGAAAAATATGCGGCCCATACTTGTGAACCGTAATCCCATGCTCATTCCGATAATCATAACAATGCCCGGCCACATGACGAAGCCGCTCAACCACCAACACCTTAAACCCAGCCTCAGCAAAAACCCGCGCACAAACCGAACCGGAGAAACCAGCCCCAACAACTACAACCTCCCCAAGCAACACCATCACCCCTTAAAAAAAGAATCATCACAAAACATTTTACCATATACAGCAGA
>JAYEGQ010000298.1:613-1539 GCA_034659095.1 Thermotogota bacterium | reverse complement strand
GCCATAAATGGCGGGCTATTCTAAGGGGTTTTCATAAATTTACTTTCCTTTGGGCACTTTCGTGACGATCCTCCTATCTTTACAATAGATTGTATTTGATATGTCAATATATGAAAGAGCGGAATTCACTGTCTCTCATGATTCCGCCCTTGCCTTCGGCTAATACTTTTGTTAATATATCAAAATATTAACGGGGTTCACGTGTAGGGAACTTTCACCCCATAAGTTCACGCCCATGCCGGGCGTACACAACTAAACCACCTGACAAAAAGCTGCGCTTTTTGCCTTTGATTTAGGATGTTCGGCTGAGAAAACATTATGCCATTAGAAAACAGCATGAATTTTGAGCAAGATGACATTCAAGACATCAATCCGGGCGTTATAAAAGAAGTTAAGCTGCTGAGCACCTATAAATACTTTCGTGTCTTTCGAGCGAAAGAGGTTATATTTGACTATCCTGCGATACTACATATTGGTCTGAAGGCGAACAAGGCTACAATAGAAAAGGGCAGTATTAAGCTGGAATTTCGCTGCTCAAGTGAGGGGCCCGGAAAGTCAACCACAACTTCTTATGGGCCAGGTCCGTTTAAAGAAAAAATAGAGATTCTTCCACTGAAGCCATACGAATCCAGGCAAATAGAAATAAGAACCCTTAGCATTAACTATATTCCCAGGGTAATGAATCCAGCTTCTCTGACGCTGACGGTACTAGACTCGAAAGGTCGACATAAGGGATACAAAACACTTCACGTCAACTTAAAAAGCATAGAGGAGGCTAAGAAAGAGGTATGCAACAAAGTGGTTTTTGGAGTAGTCATCCTGACTTTTCTCATGATGCTTGTGTCTTTCTCTAAGAATTGTATTTTCCCGTTAGCACAAGAGATTGCATCACAGTTCTTATCTGAATCCTCCACCTCTGGTAAAGA
>JAYEGQ010000298.1:0-603 GCA_034659095.1 Thermotogota bacterium | reverse complement strand
CAAATCAAAACGAGGCTTTAGGTGGTGTAGTTGACAAGCTTGAATAACTATATTAGGCATCTATACGATTTTTTTATAAGGTCGAAATTAGCGGACAGTTTAGTTGAGGAATTTTGGATTTCATTTGTAGAGACAGCACGTCAACCGGAAGAGTCAACTGAAATAGAAATTGAAAACACCCCTAATATTGAGAAAAGGAATTATCTAAAGGGAATAGTGAATTTTGTCCATAAGACCAAAAAAATTCAGAACAAGGAAAGCATTAGAGCCAAACAACTTGAAAGGGTAGGATTTAAGTCTTTTGATGCAATGCATATCGCATGTGCAGAAAGCGAAAAAGCAGATGTTTTTCTGACAACAGATGATAAGCTTTTAAAGCTGGCAAAGAGAAACAAAAACAAATTAAATGTTGATATCGTAACTTTTGCAGCCTTCTTTCAAATTCTCTTTTCAGGAACTGTGCATAGCAAAATCTAATAATATTTTCTTTCGTAGGATTTTATTTCATGATTAACATGAACATTATCCAGTCTATCCTGTTAATCCTGTCAAGGTTTTAATAAAGTCCGCCCAAAGAGCGCTAACTTGATCAAATGATTAAAC
>JAYEGQ010000297.1:0-7861 GCA_034659095.1 Thermotogota bacterium | reverse complement strand
ACATTAAACGCACTCCCCCCGGTGATGATTTGCTGATCTCTGTCTGAGAAGATACGATAATCTCTAACATCTCTTACACCACACAGAACGACCGATTGCGGGAAGGAGTCCGGTCGCTTTGCATAACCCGATCTCAATTGTCGTAAAACCGAGATAAGCGTATCTCCAACAAGGGCGTCGATTTCATCGATTAACAAGATGATTTTCTTTTTATTGTTCAAACTCCAGAGGGATAATATTCTCTTTAAGACATCATTTTCACCATATTTGTCAACACCGTCCAAAAGAAACTGATTGAAAAAATCATCTCCCAAAGTGATGGAATTTGCAAAATCCAATGATGAAATAATGGCTTTCATACCCTTTGCCACATTGCTGCGAGCAGTTTGTGCCGTTTCAATGTTGACATACAGGCACTTATACCGTCCTTCCTTGTTAATATAATCCTGAAGAGCCAACAAAGAAGACGTTTTTCCCGTTTGACGGGGAGCGTGGAGTATGAAATATCGCCAATTATCGATCAACGTCATGATTTCATCTTTATTGATTCTGTTCAACGGATCGATCATATAATTGTTTTCAGCTCTTACCGGACCCGCTGTATTAAAAAACTTCTCCATGGCTTTCACTTCCTCTTCTTTCGCTCTCCTCAATTCTAACACTTTAACAGACTGATATTCAAGATCAGAAGAATAGAAAAGATATCATTTGCCAAATAACCATTTCGCCATTATTTTCACCGTATGATGAATTCAAATGCTCTTGGGGGAAATAAAGAAATATGATAAAATATATTAACAATCTCAGCTCTTCTATTTCCTTAAAAGCGATAGCGTTAATTATTTTTTAAAAAAACCAGGCTATTTCTTGAAGAGAGGCGACGGATTTGAAAATAAAACCTCAAAAAAAAGAGTTCTCAAATGAATGAAAAGAAACCGGAAAAACCCGAAAGTAACAAATATAAAATAAACAAAAATACTTTAACTTCTTCCTTAACTTATCGTATGTCATATGTATTGGGAGGACTTTACTTGCAAGAAAGTCTGATTGTAGCCGATGAATATATCAAAAATAAAAATTGGGAAAAAACAAAGGCAACAATTTTAACAGAAAATCGATTGCAAACTAACATGAAAAGAAGTTCTCAAAGAATGTATCGCGAAATAGCATTAAGACTTAAAACACTCAGTGAAACCCAATTAAACCTATTACTTTCTGGAACAGCCGAAGAAAAGAGACAAATACTTTGGCTGGCTTGCTGTAAAAGCTATCGGTTAATCTTCGAAGTGGCGACAGAATTATTGTATGAAAAACTTTCAAGTGGAGAAAAACACCTTTCAATCCCAGATTACGAAGCCTTTTACACGAAAAAGGCTTTGAAAAGTGAAAAACTCCAAAAACTAACAGAAACAACCCGAAGAAAAATAAAAAATGTGACCTTTAAGATCATGAGAGAGGCGGACATCATCACCAAAGACAACGAAATCCTACCTCAGCTGTTGTCCAAAAAAATCCAGAGAGTGATTTCAGAGGAAAACCCTCAACTACTGGAGGTCTATCCATGAGGAAAGAAGGGGTAAAATGAACCGCCAAAAACGATTTGACTACTTGTACAACAGAATGACCGATAAACATTTCCTGAACCGAACCCAATTGGGAGACGAACTCCCTTTTTACATCTGTCCCTATTCGCCGAAGGAAAAATTCATCATTATAGAAGACACCCAACTGTTGAAAAAAAAGCTGGCGCAAAACCAGATCACAGTCCTGGAATTCGACCTGTTTGACATGACCATTGACCAATGCAAGGCGTGGGGAATATGGGAGCCGATTAAAGCGGGAGAGCTTAAACTCACAAAAGACCAACTGAAAGAAACCCTTCAGAATATCATGGCACCCGACAAACACCTAAAAAAAATGATCCTGGAAAGGGTTGGAAAAGAAAGCCATCAAATCATCTTCATTACTGGAGTAGGAGAAGTCTACCCTTACTTACGCACACATGCCATTCTCAACAACCTGCAAAGCATCCTCCGGGATAAACCGGTGATCATCTTCTTTCCCGGTGAATACAAATACCATCCAACAAAAGGAAGTACATTAGACCTTTTTGGGCGATTACACAATGACCGCTTTTACAGGGCCTTTAACATATACGAACATTAAAGAGGTGAACAGCAATGCTGATTGAACAACTATTCCAAAAACCAATCACAAGAGACATCGATCCGGTCATTGACGCAACAAACGAATCCAAACTGGCAAAAGAGCTTGAAGAATATGTTATCACCAACGAAATCGCCAACAACCTACATACCTTCCTGGAAGAATACACACAGCAACGAGCCGAAAACGGCGTGTGGATTTCCGGATTCTTTGGATCGGGAAAATCCCATCTTCTGAAAATTCTCTCAGCCGTACTGGAAAAAAAGGAAGTGGACGGCCAACGAGCGGATCGAATCTTTATCGAAAAGGCAAAAGACCACAGCATGCTTAAGGGAAAGTTGGACAGAGCCTCTGACATTCCCTCAGAAAGTATTTTATTCAACATCGACCACAACGCCAACAACATCAGCAAAGACGAAACCGATGCCGTTCTTGCCGTTTTTATGAAAATGTTCAACGACCACTGTGGTTATTTTGGCAATCAGCCCTACATCGCAAACTTTGAACATGATCTGGATATTAGTGGTCACTTCCAACATTTTAAAGAGGCGTTCAAAAATCTCACAAACTGGGAATGGGAAACGGCAAGAGAAATCCCTCACGTTTACAGCATACAAATAGACCAAGCCTTTAACAGCGTCACCGGACAGAACGTCAACCAAATTCTCCAACAATACTATCAAACACTAAGTATCTCTATTAAAGATTTTGCGTCCCGGGTCAAAGCATACATCGACAAAAAAGACAAAGAACAAACGGGATTCCGACTGAACTTCTTCGTGGACGAACTGGGACAATTCATTGCCGAACGGGTCAACCTTATGACAAACGTTCAATCCATCGCCGAAACACTGAAAGCCCAATGCAATGGAAGGGCCTGGATCATCGTCACCGCTCAGGAGGACATGCAAACGGTTATTGGAGACTACGGCAGGCAACAAAGCGACGATTTTTCCAAAATCCAGGACCGCTTTAAAATCCGCATCAAACTCAAAAGCAGTGACGTGGAAGAAGTCATCCAGAAAAGGTTGCTAGAAAAAACACCCATGGCCATTGAAACATTAACCCGCCAATACGAGATGGACAAACAGGACTTCAACACACTCTTTTCATTCACCGATGGCACACGAACCTACAAAAACTACACATCCGCTGAGCAGTATTACAAGCTCTATCCCTTCATCCCCTACCAATTCAAACTGTTTCAGTCCGCCCTGAAATCTCTGTCCGACCACAACGCCTTTGAAGGCAAACACTCATCCGTAGGCGAGCGTCCCATGCTGGACGTCTTTCGGATTGTGACCATTGCCATTAAAGACAAAGACTCCAAGAATATTGCCACCTTCGATCGGATGTTTCAAGGGATCAGAAACAAGATGAAATCATCGGTGCAGCAGTCCATTACAGATGCTGAAGGCAATTTTGGAACCGATTCCATTGAAGTCAGGCTACTGAAAACCTTACTGTTAGTAAAATATATCAGGGAATTCAAAACCGACATCGACAACATCACCACCCTCATGATCGAACGTTTTGACCAGAACAAAAACCAGCTGAAAAAAGACATCCAAAAGGTTCTGGACAGGCTGGAAAGTGAAACCTACATCCAAAAAGTGGGAAACACCTACGAATACCTGACCGATGAAGAAAAAGACGTGGAAAACGAAATCAAAAACGTTGTCTGCACAAACGATGAGATTAACGAAGAAATCAAAAAGATTCTATTTACAGAAATCCTGCCGGGTACCAAAATCAAATACGAGAAAACCGCCCAAAACATCCCCATCACACGAAAAGTGGACGATTACCGATACGGCCAGGAAAACGGGGAAATCGCTATCAACGTCATCACCCCTATGAACGAAAACTGCGGCAACATTCAGTTGATTAAAACCTTAAAAATGGCAGAAAATGAAATGACCCTTATAACCGCCCCGGATTATGAACTCATCAAAGATTTGAAACTATACCTTCAAACGGCTCAATACTCCAGACAGAGCCGAACGGAAAGTGTCAAAGAGACGCGAAGAAAGATCATCGACTCGAAAATCGATCAAAACCAAATCAGAAAAAAGAACATCAAACTCACTTTGGAAGAACGCTTGTCAAACGCTACCATTCTGGTGAAATCCATTGAAGTGAACTCCAGAGGAGCCAACCCGAAAGAAAGAATCCGAAACTGTTTTCAGGAACTGATTGAACAAACCTACACCAATCTGAAAATGCTCAATCAAAAAGTTTACGATGAAGAGGCCATCAAACAACTGCTCAATGAAGACACGCGACTCGGATTGGAAGCCATACAAAAAGAAGCCCAGGCTGAAATCATCTCATTCATGAAAAATCAGACACGTGGCACCCGCCTGAACGTCAAACACATTGTAGACCATTTCAAGAAAATCCCATATGGTTGGGGTGAAAATGACACGGCTTATATTTTGGCACTCCTATACAAACAAAATAAAGTCGAATTCACCGCCGAATCCAACCTGCTGGAAGATCAAGAACTATTGGAAGTCCTGACCACCACGAGAAGAAAAGAATACAC
Organism: Thermotogota bacterium; assembly: GCA_034659095.1. Lineage (GTDB taxonomy): Bacteria > Thermotogota > Thermotogae > MWEM01 > MWEM01 > JASUTC01. Next base: position 3,147 of record JAYEGQ010000297.1, on the reverse strand, counting down.
CGTGGTGAAGTTGCTGGAAGACATCCCTGAATGGCAGAAAAAAAAGCTCACTGAATTTTACAAAGAATACTTCAACAGTCCATCCCATACCGATGCCAAAACCCTTGCCATTGAGACAAAGGAAAAGATCATCAAAAAGGTTCAAGAGCTCACAGATTTGGAAGTGGATGCGAGCCCATACCCCTTTGCCCAACTGTTAAAACAACCCATTCAACATCTCAGGGATATACAAAGCAACGAATACACCTATTTCCTGACACAGATTGAAAACTATCCCAACCAGTTATTGGAAGATAAAGAAGAAATCATCGAACCGATCCAAACCTTCATGAAATCCAATCAAGCCGCTATATACAGAGAAGGAAAAAAATTCCTTGAAGAAAACAAGCACAACCGGGACGTCATTAACGACTCCAAAATGAACGATATTCAGAAAATCCTCGAGGATCCCTACTGCTTCAAAGGCAGACAGATGCAACAGCTGAAAACCCTCATGGAAGAAGAACAGGACAAGATTAATACCCGGTTATCCGATGAAAGAAAAAAACTAAAATCCAGAATCACCCGAAAACAAAACCAAATCCTAAAAGACTCCGATTACCCAACGCTCACGGAGCCCCAGAAAAAAGAACTCACGGATATTTTTGTCCAGGAAACCGAAAAAGCAGAGCAAGAACATGGAATCGCCAATTTATTGGTGGCAACGGAAAACTTTGAAAATGTTATTTACCTGGAAGCTATTCAAAAAATGAGGAATTTTGTTTACATCAACAACGGCAAAAATCCTCCAACAGAATCCAATATCGAAACCATCAAAATATCCGATCTGATCAACAACCATTTAGGAGACAACTGCATCAAAGACACAGACCAACTCCACCGGTTCATCGACCGGTTAAAAACAGAACTGGAAGAAAAGATCAAAGCGGGAATAGAGATTTTTATCCAATAAGAATAGCAATTCAATGATTGAAGGTCTTTTACAATGATAAATTGAAAAAACAAGCAGACACAGTTTGATACTCTCAGCGGGGGAACTAGCAACCTGATTATTACGACATACTGAAGCCAACACTGTAAACGTGAAAATGTATAAACCCCCCCCGCCAGGGCCGGCACCCCCCCACGGGGGGGAATTGTGTTTGATGGTGTATCAATCATCCCGCTTTAGAGTCAACTATGAAGTTTTGCGTCTCAAAAACTTCAAGGACTGTTTCACAAGTCCCTGCATTTTTCAACGCCAGTCCAAGGAAGGTATTTAAAAAGGAAAAACAGACTTTCAAAGCTCATAATCCCCCCCCTCGGGGGGGGTGCCCTCGAAGAGGGCGGGGGGGTTATTGGCAGACAAACACCCAAAACACATTAAAAGATATCAACCAATTCCCAACCATCAACAATCTCTAAAAAGAACGGAAATATTACAAATTATACAGGCATTTCCAAGATAAGGACACACCCATTTCCCAGCCAAAAAAACACCACCAAAAAGGGGACAACAATGGACACAACAAAACTCAAAACATTCGCTCAAAAGGCACGGAAAACACTCATAGAAGAAACCACCAAAAAATTAGACTACATCATGCAATCCCAAACACCGGAAGCACTGGAACAGAAAAAAACACTCATCAAATACGGATTTGGCGACACCGGCACCACTTCGGGAAAGCAACTCCGGGGCAAGGAACAGTCCAAATCCCAGTTAATCGAAAAAATCGCCTACACCTGGTTCAACCGGTTATGTGCCCTGCGGTACATGGACATGAAAGGCTACACCGACTGCGGGATCATCACTGAAAAAGAAGGGTTCACCCAGCCGGAAATCCTCACCGAGGCCAAAAACGGGACGCTGCCCGCAGGGATCGAGACCCATACGGATATGGCAACCCTGCACGCCATCCTCAGCGGACAGACGGGAGCTGTCAACCGGGATGAAGCCGCCTATCGCTTGCTGCTCAAAGGGGCCTGCAATTACTATCACACCATCATGCCCTTCATGTTTGAACCCATCAACGACTACACGGAGATCCTGCTCATGGACGACTGTTTGTCCGAAAACAGCCTGCTGGCGGATTTGAAAGAGGCGCTGGACGAGGAAAACTGTGAAAACGTGGAAGTCATCGGATGGCTGTACCAGTATTACATCAGCGAGAAAAAGGACAAGGTCTTTGAACAGGTGAAAAAGCAGCGGCGAAAGGTGAAAGAAACGGAAATCCCGGCTGTGACCCAGCTGTTTACGCCCCATTGGATTGTCCGGTATTTGGTGGAAAACACATTGGGAAGACTCTGGATGCTCAACCACCCGCAATCCGGCCTGAAAAAACACATGGCCTTTTACATTGAGCCTGAAGATAACGAACCGGAGATCCCCATCCAGCCCCCTGAAGACATCAGAATCTGCGATCCCGCCTGCGGATCAGGACATATGCTCACCTACACCTTTGACCTGCTCTTTCGCATCTACGAGGAAGAACTCTACTCCCCAAAAGATGCCGTTCACGCCATCCTGAACAAAAATCTGAAAGGCTTTGAAGTGAACGAGCGTGCGGGGGAGCTGGCGCAATTTGCCCTGTTCATGAAGGCCAGAGACCGATACAGCCGCTTTTTCAAAAAAAGCCTCACCCCGGATATCCATGTGTTTGAAAATATAGTGGTCAATGAAGACGAAATCACCGACTTTGAATCCCAATACGGCACACTCAACACAAAATTCAAAGAACTGGTCGGGCAGATGGCACATGCCAAAAGCTTTGGCTCGCTGATCAATCCTCAAGTGGTGGATATTACCGGCCAAAGGGGAGTTCTTGAACAAATTGAGACCCGTGACCTGATCATGGCCAGTGTGAGGCAAAGGCTTTTGAAGTGTTGTGAGACCCTGGAAATGTTGAATCAATCCTATCACGTGGTGGTGACGAATCCACCGTATTTGGGGAATTTTGATAAAGAGATGGGAAAGTTTATGACGGCAAATTACAAGGATTATAAATCCGATACCTTTGCCGCTTTTATGGTGAGAAATGCCTTTTTTACTCAAGAGAAAGGGTTTATGGGGTTTATGGTTCCCTTTAATTGGATGTTTATTTCTTCGTTTGAAAAACTACGAAAGTTTTATTTGAACAACTACACGCTTTTGTCCCTTGTGAAACC
>JAYEGQ010000296.1:0-1544 GCA_034659095.1 Thermotogota bacterium | reverse complement strand
GTCCCGGAAAGAGCTTTATCATCAGCTCCGGAGGCGGTTCAATATTGTTATTCAGCGCCTCAATAATCCGTTTCTTTTCTTCATCTGTAAGGTCGGTCTTTACCATGAAATACTCCTGGATTTTAAGCGATCATAGGCTAAAAACTCTGCTGCAAGCAGCAGGGCCAACGCCAAAACTCATTGGTGCTGCTTTTTTGCGTCCGCTGAAGCACCTAGTTCGGCAATAGCCGATTGTTTTTAGTTTCCGCAATTATTCCTTTTAATTTTAAAATCGCTTTAGTTACAACTACAATTCAGTAAATTCATGAATTTTTAATCTATAGAACGATCTGTTGCAAACCAAGTTCCCCTTTCAATAAAAATCGAGATGGTTCATTACGATAATTCTCTGAATCAGTTACATAAAGAAGGTATCTTTTTGCCCTTGTGATTGAAACGTATAGGAGCCTTTTTGATTCATTTATTTCGCGCCGACTTGCTGCGCTATAATGTGGAATTTTACCTTCATGAACATCTAAGAGTGCAACTGCCTGAAACTCCCTGCCTTTGGCCCTATGCATTGTAAGCAACTTCATATTCTTATCTGTGTTTGCGAACAGCCCTAAGTCATGAACAGAGAGGTTTGCCACATCAACACGGTTCTTTATCATGTCCGCTTCCATATCCTGTACGGATTCTACAATTTGAACACTGCTTGAAGCAGATATCAATTCATCGCTTACTAAAATTTTTACAAATTCCTGAGCTGCGGTATTTAACCAATCGATACCAGCTTCATTTTCATATAACAGCTTTTTGCCGATGCGGATAAGTTTAAATACAGTTTTTCGACCTTGATATGAGAAAACCGAATAGTTCGCCTTACCTTCCAAATTGGCAATCATCAAAAATAATTCTTTTTCGATTCGTGGGATAATATTGTTATCTGGCTCAGTAATATAATAACAGACTTGTTCAGCTAATCTTGCGAAAAGATGAGAGCGCTTATAAGGTCTCGCACCTGGGCCAACAATCGGTATGCCATATTCTCTAAGACTGCGCCCTATATGGAGAAGTTTTATCCACCAAGGGGCCAATATTGCGCTTTCACCGTAGCCTATTCCCATATCGTTTAATGCCGGCAAAAAGTAATCTGTGATTACATTAAATGCATTCCTCGTATGGACATATACCGGTTTTTCCTTAATTTTTTTATTTGATCCTGAGGGATACATCGGTGGGTTTCTTGGGAATAACTTTTCTGCATGGCCAATAATCGAGCTACTTGACCTGAAATTCCCCAATAATGGAAAATTGCTTTTTGCCTTGATATGCCTTGCGAATTCATCCATTAGATCTGGTCTTGCTCCGGCAAATCCATAAATCGACTGGTATGGATCACCTACCAAAAAGAATTTTGATTTTCCTTCTTCGGCAATGCATTTTAAGATTTCCACCTGTAAGGCCGACGTATCCTGAAACTCATCAACCAGTATCCATGCATATTTTGAGGATAAGGCTCTACTTATTGAAGGGTGGCTATTTAATAGTTTAAGAGAAAGATA
>JAYEGQ010000295.1:0-7891 GCA_034659095.1 Thermotogota bacterium | reverse complement strand
TTTATTATTATTTTTAATAAATTTTATTTAATATTTTTTAATTCTTTAAACCTTTTGATTGATAAATCCAAATATTTTTTCTCTAAATCAATTCCAATAAATTTTCTATTATTCAAAAAAGATGCTAAACCTGTTGTAGATGATCCTGTGAATGGATCTAATACAATATCATTTTTATCTGTGCTTGCTAAAATAATTCTTACTAATAAATCAATGGGTTTTTGTGTCGGATGTTTACCAAATTTTTTTTCTGTTAATTTTGGCGTTCTCATTGCCCAAACACTTCTCATTTGTAATCCTGACTTTTTAATAAAATCCTCTGGCCATTTGCCATTTTTCATCAAATCATAATTAAATTTATGTTTTGTTTTAATTGGCTTTTTAGTTTTTATATTAGTTGGATCTTTTCTAGCCCAGATAAGCGTTTCATGACTGGCTGTAAAAAAACGACAACTTAAATTCGGCGAAGCATTCGGCTTAAACCAAATTATATCATTCAAAATATGAAATTTATTAACCTGTAACGCAAACCCGCACTCGTAAATTGAATGATAAGTTCCTGAAATCCAAATTGTGCCACCTGGTTTTAAAACTCTATGACAAGCTTTTGTCCATTCTATATGAAAATCAAAATCTTTTTTTAACCCATTGCTCACATCCCATTTTCCTTTATCAACACTTACTCTTTTGCCAGCATGTAAACTAAACCCTCCATTAGATAAAAAATAAGGAGGATCCGCAAAAATCATATCAATTGAATTTTCTGAAATTTGTTCTAAAATTTTTAAACAATCGCTTTTATACAATACAAAATTATCCTTTATAAAATAAGGTCTATTTTTTATATAAGACAAAATTTTTTTATTAGCCATTATAAAATAATAACAATTAAAACCTCTCTTGTCAAAAAAACTGCGAGAATAATCCTCGCAGTTTTATGTCAACACAAAGTAGAAATTTCATACCACGAGCAAAGTAACCGTGCTTATCGGATATGCGCATACATACAAACCCAATAACAAATCTGGCCAACGTGACAGATTTGTTATTCGTAATATTCTCCAATAACAAACTCGGACGATCGTTCAAGTTTGTTATCGTAAGGTATGAAATTTCTATATTGCTCAATTATTACTCTGCGGGTAGACGCTGAAGCATCAGGAAATTATCATATTGCTTTGACAAAGGATGGATTAAATTTTACAAAATTCATTCGCTCTGTTATAATAAGTATAACAATGATAAAATTTTAGAGTAAGCGATTATGGAAAATCTGATAAATAAAGTAGTCAAATTTACAGAATACATAACAAACGGTAAAGATTTTAAAGACTCAGAAGCTCTTGATATATTAAATCTGATCAATAATTCTGACCATAATTTGAATGTGTATCGAGGAATTTTAGCTCTTCACTACTTTTCAAAATTTAATAAATTCCCAGATAGCAGTTTTGAGAAATTCAAAACAGATGAAAATTTTCTAAAATGCCTTTCTTTCTTGAAAGGAGATGCGTCGCCTCTTCCCGAAAAAGTAGAGGGCGTATTTTTAAATATACTCAAAATTCCTGATAGTAGTGGAGAATACAGAGATATTTTAATGGGGTATTTTTATGGTTCATTATGGTCATTTATGAATAGTCCAGAAAATTTTGAAAGGGCAATTGAATATGGAACAGCAATAATTAAATCAGCTTTTAGTTTAGATAATTTTGATATCCAACGGAAACTAAATCTTGATAAAAACAAGATAAAAGTGATTAGCATGGCCGGCAGCGGAAAAAAAGAAATCAAATTACTAAATATAAGCTCAATGTCCGCTATTATTACAGCGGCTACCGGTAAAAAGATTGGAGAAAATATTGTGGTAGAGAAAACCGTATCTAGGACGACTTCTAGTATAACTGGATCGAGCGATATTTTTGAACTCGCTGGAGTAAATCTAAATTTACCGATCTATAAGATGGCCGAGGTTTCTCTCACAACAAAACTTGGAATATTTGCTATAAATACGATTGTTCCCAAATTAAATTATGTATACGATGGGCGCCTGTATGATGTTCAGGTATTTGCTGGACTAGTCGGTGGGGCGGCTATAGTAAATCCGATTGACGCCGACTTGATCAATTATGGCTTGACAAGAGGACCAACAAAATTGTGTTTGGTTATTTTGAGCAAGTTGTATCCCGACAAAAATATTCTTGTATTGCAAGGCAAAGACCTGTCTGGCACGCCGGTGATTGATCAAATTTCGATAGCGGCCAATACCGAAATTGCGCAAAACATTAAGAACCAGAGGACTACAAAAGAAGTTACACCAAAAGATTTCGGTTTTGACTTCAGTCCATTTAAGTATATCGAAACTGCCCAGAACCCAAGAGAAAATCTTAACGAATTTATTAAAATTTTAATTGGCCGTGGGAATAAAAAACTTAAACAGGCAGTGGCGATGGAAGTTGCTTTGAATCTCTTTGGGTTGGAAATAGTTGATGATTTAAAAATGGGCGCGGATTTGGCGATAAAAACTATTGACGCCGGTACTGGAATTAAAGTTCTTGAGGATTTGGTCGTTTATTCTGGTGGAGACATACAAAAATTCAATAATTTATTTTAACGAAATGCGGTATGAAAAAATCTAAAAAACATATTAAAACACAAATTTCCAAAGAAACTTTGGATCATTCCTTGAAGGAAACAAAAATGGATCGAAGTTTTGTGCAAAATATTATTCTAAAAGAAGGCTACTCTACCATAAATAAATCTGTCGCCATTGGATCGGTTTCTGAATTTAATTTTTTGAAAAATAAATTTTCTTGTCACTATAACCTGGGTAAATTTAATGATTTCTTTAAATCAAAGCAACACCTTGTGACTGGTTTCGGACCAACCAACGCTCCTACCGGCGGCACTCTTTCAATGATTTTAAGGGCAATATTTTTTGAAAGAGAAACCGGTATTGATTCCACGATTATTATTTCCAATTTAGGGGCATACAACTCAAGAAATATTGAATTAAATAAAATAGATTATTTAACTAGGAGATTCATTAAATTCATTCGCTCCCTGGGGTTCAAAGGAGAATTAAGAACTCACAATAATTTCAATTTACTTGTGGCTTCAAGCTTGACTTCTAAAGTATTAACTATCAAAGATTTTTTGGAGAATGAGGAAGCAACGACAAATTTATACAAGAAACTAGGAATTCAAGGTAAGGATTTTTCTACTTTCATCGATGCAAATTTTACAGTTGCCGATATTCTCCTGCCATGTATTTTGCAAAAGAAGGAACGCGTGTTGGTTTTTGTCGGCATAGAAGAGTATTATTTTCCGAAATTGGCGAATCTCGTCATACGAAGATTTAACAAAAAATATCCTCAACAATTTGTTTCTAAAAACGCCTCAGTCGCAGCGGTATTCGGTCACTTAATCGAGGGTTTGAACGGATTTCCTAAAATGTCAAAAAGTATCCCAAAATCTTCTATTAACCTTGATGACTCGACGGACGAGCTGGGGCGAAAAATTTTAGAGTGCGATCCTAAAAATGAAAAAATTATTCTTCAGATGATTAATCTAGTTTCTGATTGGAATTTAGAGAAAATCAATAGAGCCAATACTGCTTTTGAATCTCAATCTAAAGACTGGCCAAAATTTAAGAAAAATTACCTTGAGTATTTTATCGGCCTAAAAACTGCTTGGGAAAAAACAGAAGATAAAAAATACAAATTTAAAGTGGATTCGCTTTTTAAGTAGATTTTATGAACGAAACTAAAACAATTTTCATTTTGGGAGGCACCGGTTTTGTCGGCAGAGCGCTAACAGAAAAATATTTGAAAAATAATTGGCGAGTTATTATCTCGACGCGAGCCAAAAATTTAGAGGAAGCAAAAAGCCAATTATTTCTTCATAACTTCGACAAAAATTTCTTTGAAAAATCCTTCTCAAATAATTTTCTTTTGTTTGCGTTCGCCGTTGATTTAGCTGATGAAAAATGGTCTCAGATAGATATTTGGACTCAGTTGTTAAAAACAATAAATGCGTCGCCCTTATCTATCTTACGAGTTGCAAATCTTGTAGGCGAAACCTCAAAATCGGCTGATGAAATTCTCAGGTCAAATGTTAATACTTTAGAGGGTATTTTTACTTTAGTAAGATATATAAAAAATCAAAACAGAGGTTCTCTTTTTGTAAACATAGGTTCCCCAGTAGAAAAAAGGTATAACAAAAGACCTTCGCCCTACGAACACGCAAAAGAGGTCTCTCGCCAACAGATTGAGAAAAGTAAGCTATGCGATTTTCACTTTGTAGCTCACTATATCAAGGGTAAGGGTGAACAAAAGATGAAATCAACCGCTCTAATTTTATGGAGCAAATTGAAATTTTCGCAAAAATGGCTTTTTGGCTTTAAGGTGGGCGTAGTAGATGTGGATGATTTAGCAGAGATCATTCACCATCTTCTTGAAGAAATCAAAATCCCAGTTCGTGGGCAGAAACCCGTCGAGGTTAATGTTACTAATGGCGAATTAATTTTTGGAGAAATCATCAGAAATCTTCTTCCGGAAGATAAACAAAGTATTCCCAAGGCAATCATTCCAGCTCGACTTGAAGGACTTTTCCTTTGGCTTTACTCCGTTATAGTTCCAATACTTAAACCAAACGATCAATTCGCGCGAAGGTTAACAAACTTTGCTAAAAGAGGTTTAGTAACCCATAAGAAATGGGACGAAACGGAGATATTTAAAACCGCTGAGGATATTAAAAAGTTAGCAACGAACAATGATTATGAAGTATTGGTAAGAAGTCCGAATTTAATTGTTTTAAGCAAGCGACTTCCCGTTATTTATGTTTTGAAAGAAAAAAATCAAGAAGAACTGAAACGAGTTGTACGGAAAGCACTTGCCACTTAGCTAATCCTCAATAAGTTTTTGATATTCGGAAATTGGAAATGGCCCATTTTTATCGCGCCGGGTTGCCAAGAGGCCAACACGATACTTCGTTTTATATGGTACAGCAGAAAACCGATGCGAGACTATTTCCAAAATATCTTCAAAACCAAAGTATCTTATAAGTTTAATAAGAGCCTTCTTGTTTGGAATTAGAGCCAAATTATTTTTACTAGAAGCGCCAATTCCATATTCTTCCGATGTTTCTTCTGATGGGTAAGGGATATATTTTTTAATAAATTCCAATTCTCTCTCTGTATGTGGAGACGGAATGAACTGATCTTGTAATTTGCCATAATCTACTTTTGTCTGCCTTTCAAACTTCAAATATTTCTCTTTTGATAAAATTTCGTCGCCAACGAACAAACCCTCGATATCATTCTCGTCCATATCATTTAACATCCACCAGGAAGGAATATCCTCACTTTGTTTAGTACTATAATGAACATGAGAATCAATTAAAAGTGTCGAAGTTGTCACTTCGGAGATTTTTTTCATTACACCAATGGGATCCTCCAAGTGGTAAAGTATTCCTGCGAGAATTGTGATGTCAAATTTCCCCAAATCTTTTTCATTGATTTCTTCTGCGGTGAGTTTTAGGAATTTAACATTTTTTATTCCTAGATATTTTTTAATAGCGTTAGCTTGTTCGATATTCTTATCATCTGCATCAATACCTATTATTTCTTTCGGGCCATATTTACTTGCCTCGAAAGAAAAACCGCCGCAGTTACATCCAACATCTAAAATTCTTAGGTCCTTGAGTAATCCTCCATATGATTTCAAAAGTGGCGGGAAAAAAAGATTAACGGCTCCTCTCATTCTGTAGGTTTCCGGCGCTGTATTAAAACCATTACCTAAATCAATATCGTGGAAAAATGGGGATAAGCGTTGTAATTCTTTTGGTATCTCTTGTTTTTTCATAGCTTTAAAAAAGAAAAGGCTGGGGTTGCCTTAATTGTATTAACCTCAGCCTGTTAGCTGAATCCCAAGACCTTCCTGACTTCGTCAAGAGTTTCGATGGCGTTTTCTCTCGCCACTTTGGCTCCATCTTCCAAGACGGACGGAATGTACGATGGATCCCGCGTGATCTCTGCTCTTTTGGCCTGAAACTCCTCGATGAAGTTCTGAACGATGCGGACCAAAATCTGCTTGAACTGACCCATTACTGGTTTGCCACTCTTGTGCGCCTTGATGATAGCGTCCACCTCATCGCGTTCCAATTCGGTTTTCGCCAATTCCCTGGCAATCAAGATATGACTTTCCAATTTCTCATTCATCACCCCCTCGAAAGCGGTCTCAGCTATCTTGATCTTGCTGGCAACCGTCTTTACATTATCCGTTAAGAAGATAGCGCCACCAGGATTGGTCTTGCTCATCTTACCCTCTCCCTTCAGAGAAAGGATGCGGAGTGACTTGACCTGCAACACCTGAGGAATCGGGAAAAGCTCTCCGTACTTCTTGTTAAACCTGCGGGCGAGCAGACGTGTGACTTCCATGTGCGCGAGCTGATCCTCCCCGACCGGAACCTTCTTGGCTCTGTTGAGTAAGATGTCAGCAGCCATCAGGACCGGATAAAGAAGAAGAAGAGCGTTCGCCGTTTCCGACTGCGCGTTGTTCTTGAGCTTATCCTTGAGAGTCGGTACCCTCAAAAGTTCAGCCACAGAAACAAGTCTAGCCAGAAGTGCGGTAAAAATTGTTATCTCTCCCGCTATATCCGATTGGAGATAAATTTTCGCTTTCTGCGGATCCATTCCAAGTGCAATGTAGTCAGCCACGACTCCGTGGATGTACTGCCTCACAGTAGCCGGTTCGTTGTCCGTGATAGCATGAAGATCGGCAACGAAAACCACCGGAGACACGCCCTGTGCTTGAAGTTCAACAATGGGTGCTACTGCCCCCAGATAGTTGGCAACGGTCAAATCACCAGTAGGTCTGATACCCGTCAGCAACTCAACTTTGTACTGCATAACAGATACCTCCTTTCTTTGGTTTTGGACCTTTTTCAAAGTACTCAAATTGCTAGGTCTATCAGCATTCTTTTTTGTATTTTTGTCAAAACTATGGGTCATATTTATTTCTTATTGATAAATTTAATAATATCCTCGTTTCTGTATCGCCTTACATTTCGCGGTGTTCGACTGAAAGGTTTCAAAATCCCTTTGGCATCCCAGCGTCTTAAAGTCATACTGGAAACGCCCAACATCTCTGATACTTGTTTCATTGTTAGTAATTCTGGGAGTTTTTCTAAATCCATAATCGCTTACTCTAAAACTTTATCATTGTTATATTTATTATAACAGAGCGAATGAATTTTGTAAAATTTAATCCATCCTTTGTCAAAGCAATATGATAATTTCCTGATGCTTCAGCGTCTACCCGCAGAGTAATAATTGAGCAATATAGAAATTTCATACCTTACGATAACAAACTTGAACGATCGTCCGAGTTTGTTATAAAATTATTTTTCAATTTCTATTTCTTTTTATCCTCTACTTCATTTTTTGGGTTCTCTATAATCGGGAGTTCTACGCAAAATGCACTGCCTTTGTTTTTTCCCGCGCTATAAGCAAATATCTGTCCGTTATGCATTTCAGCAAACTTTTTGGCAAGATGCAAACCCATTCCTGTTCCTTGAATATAAGTGTTTTTTCCAGCCGTTCCTCTAATAAACAATTCAAAAATCTTTTCTTTGTCTTGTTGCGTAAATCCTAATCCAGTATCTTTTATTTTAATAATCATTGTTTTAGGTTTTTTATCGTTTAATATCTTAATATCTGTTCTTATACTTCCCTTTTCCGTGTATTTAATAGCGTTGTCTATTATGTTAAATAATATTTGCCTTATCTTGAATTTATCAGCAAATATGTCTGGAATGTTTTATACTGGTTCATATGATATGATACACTTTAAATTCGTGCATATCTGATATGCATGCGACAATTCAAGCGACA